>JAYTZV010000267.1:0-10351 GCA_043741695.1 Burkholderiales bacterium | reverse complement strand
ACACACATCGAAAAAGGCTGTCACACTTGTCGATCTTTGAAGTCTTAATGATCGCTGCGTGACAGCTTTTTTTATTCATGAATGTCGACCGAAATTACCGCGTAGTCTGGTTCAAGCGTGATCTGCGCCTGCATGATCATGCTGCACTGACGCAGGCGGCTGCGCTCGGGCCGGTGCTGTGCTTATATGTGATCGAGCCCAGCCTGTGGGCCCAGGCGGATGCGGCCAATCAGCACTACCAATTCATTCTCGAAAGTCTGGTCGATGTCGATGCCGCGCTGCGACGTCGCGGTGGCGCGTTGCATATCGTCACCGGCGAAGTGGTTGCTGTGCTCGATCAACTATTTCAGGCGCAGCCATTTGCAGCCTTGTTCGCGCATGAAGAAACCGGCAATGCGCTGACCTATCAACGTGATCTCGATGTGGCACGCTGGTGTGCCGCGCACAAGGTAGGTTGGCACGAGTCGATGCAATTTGGTGTGACCCGGCGTTTGCAGAATCGCGATCTGTGGCAGCGCAAGCGCGAGGCGCATATCGGTCAGCCGTGTTTAGCGGTGCCGACGTTGGAATTTGTCGATGCACCGTGGCTATCGCAAGCGCCGCCAAGCGCGCACGACCTGCAACTCGATGCGTACGATCCACCACAGCGCCAGCGCGGTGGCCGCAAGCAGGCTGTCGCGGTGCTGCAAGACTTTTTAATTGAACGCAGCAAGCACTATCGCGGTGGCATTTCGTCACCAATTTCGGCACCGACTGCGTGTTCGCGCTTGTCGCCTTATCTGGCCTATGGGTGCCTGAGCATGCGCGAAATTGCGCAAGCCACGCGCCGTCGTGTGGCCGAATTGGGCGGCGATTCAACACGCCAGAAAGCTGGACTGACGGCGTTCACCAGTCGTCTTTACTGGCATTGCCATTTCATTCAAAAACTCGAAAGCGAACCCGAACTCGAAACAGTCAATTTGCATCGCGGTTACGAGGGCTTGCGCGAAGCCGACTGGAACGATGCGCACTTTGCGGCATTGACTGCGGGCCGCACCGGCTGGCCGCTGGTTGATGCATGCGTGGCGATGCTGCGCGAAACCGGCTGGATTAATTTTCGGATGCGCGCGATGCTGGTATCGATTGCGGCATATCCATTGTGGTTGCATTGGCGACCTGTCGGCCTGTGGCTGGCGCAGCAGTTTCTGGATTACGAACCCGGCATTCACTGGCCGCAAATGCAAATGCAGTCGGGTACCACCGGCACCAATGTTCCACGCATCTACAATCCGATCAAGCAGGCGCAAGATCAAGACCCGCACGGTGTCTTCGTGCGGCGTTGGCTACCTGCGTTGCGCCAGGTTCCCGATGCGTGGATCTTCGAGCCGTGGCGCATGCCGCCTGAACTTGCCGCACGATGCGGTGTGCAAATCGGCGTTGATATTGCGGTGCCGATCGTCGACTTGGATATTGCTACGCGCGCGGCCAAAGCGCGTCTGTTTGCGTTACGTGCGCAGCCAGAAATCAAGGCGGGTACTGCGGCGATCGTTAAAAAACACGCCTCGCGCATGCGCCCGGTTGATCAGGGTGGAACGCGAAAAAAAGCGCGTAGCGCTGCGCAAATGACTCTGGAGTTTTAAATGCGCATGCGCAAAAAAAGTGACTTGCCGACCAAGGTGTGTGTGACATGTGGACTGCCATTTACGTGGCGAAAAAAATGGGAGAAGGTCTGGGATGACGTCAAATATTGTTCCGACCGCTGCAGAGGTGGCAAGGGCGGCAAGAGCAACAAGGCCGGTGGGCAATGAGGCATTCAAACCAGGAAATACACAATCAAGGACGGAGTATGAGGACAGCGCAATGTCAGTAACGATTTTTTGGTTTCGCAACGACTTGCGATTGACGGATCAGCCCGCGCTTGAACAGGCAATAAAAACAGCGAACACTTTACTGCCGGTGTTTTGTCATGACCCGGCAGCGCACGCCGAGACCGCGTGGGGCTTTGCACGCACAGGGTTGCATCGCCAAATTTTTTTACGTGCAGCGCTGGATGATTTGACCGCGCAGTTGCGCGCGCTCGGTAGTGATCTGATCGAACTGCACGGTGCGCCATCGCAAGTGTTGTCGGTGCTGGCGCAGAGCATTGGCGCAAACCGTATCGTCTGCGAGACGATTGCCGCACCCGACGAAGAAGCGCAGGTTGCGGCGCTGCGACAGCACGGCTTGACGGTCGAGACGGTTTGGCAATCGAGCCTGCTCGATCCGGCTGATTTGCCGTTTGCAATCGAGCGCTTACCGGATATGTTTACCGCATTTCGACACGCGGTTGAAAAGGCAGACGTGCTGCCACCGCAGCCACTGCCTGCGATTACGGCCATGCCGCCGCTGCCGGCTTTGACTGGCGTCGTCAGTCATCCAGCTGCAGCCACCGTTCTGGCAGACGATAGCGCTGAGTCGCGTTCGTCATTCCCGTACTGGCTGCCGACCTTCGATGGCGGTGAAACCGCCGCGCTGGCCCACCTCGATCACTATCTCGCGAAGAAACTCGCTCATACCTACAAAGAGACGCGCAACGGTTTAAGCGGCACTGATTACTCGACAAAATTTTCGCCATGGCTTGCGACCGGCGCACTGTCTGCGCGCAGCGTGTATCAGCGCCTGAAAAAATTCGAGCACGACTTTGGTGCCAACGACAGCACCTACTGGATCTGGTTTGAATTATTGTGGCGCGACCATTTTCGTTTTTTGCATCTGAAGTACGGCCGCAAACTGTATCGCGGTCGCGGTCTGGCCGATGCCGCAACGCCAGCACCGAAACATCACGCCGCGATGTTCAAGCGCTGGATCGAGGGCCGGACTGGTGAAGCAATTGTCGACAGCGGCATGCGTGAACTGGCTGCGACCGGCTATTTGTCGAATCGCCTGCGCCAGATCGTCGCCAGCTATCTGATCCATGATCTCGGCGGCGATTGGCGTGCTGGCGCGGCATGGTTCGAAGCGCAGTTGATTGATTACGATGTTTGCAGCAATCAGGGCAACTGGCTGTATCTGGCGGGTCGCGGCACCGACCCGCGCGGCGGGCGGCGCTTCGATCCGCGAAAGCAAACCGCTACATACGATGCCGATGGCAAGTTTCGTGCAATGTGGGCTGCATAAATGATGCGGCATGATATTTGTCATGACTGGAAGTCTTGTGCCCGAAGATATTAGAGCACGCGCATCGCAATTTCGCGACTCGCTTCATTTGACGGAAAGTTGATCGGCTCAATAGTATTGTGTCGGTCGATACAGACGCAAAAGTGACGCTAAGCAACGACATTTTTTCGCGCAACCGCCGTCTCTCCAGGAGCCCGCCATGTCTCTCGTCTTTCGCCGTTTTCTTTCCGTAGTGCGTCGGTGTTGTTTTGATCCACCGATCCATTGGTGCGGTGGCCTGTTGATAGCAATCGCATGTCTTGGTGGTTCGTTCGCACAGGCAGCGCCATTCATTTATCTGGCTGATCGGGCGACAGATGAGTTATCGGTAGTCGACATGTCCACCTATCTAACGGTGTTGACGACCCCGCTTGCGCCAAGCGCGTCACCAGTCAATGTCGTTACCAATAAAGCGACCAAAAAGATTTATGTGGGCATGACCAACAGCGTCGTTATTTTTGACGCAGTGACAAATACCAAGATCGGTGAAATACCAATTACCACTGGCCCCCTGCTTTTCGGTTACAGCAGCGAGAGCCAGTCGCTGGTCGTCACCGAAAGCGGTAACAAAGCGTATGTGTTGACAGCGGGGCTGGTCAGTGTTCTCGATCTGTCGACAAAATCGGTGGTCGCGATGATCGTGGTTCCGCCGCAGGCAAATGGTATGGCGCTGGATCGCGATGGCGATTCGCTGTATGTAGCAACCGGGAACTTCAGTCCCGCAGCAGCGCCAAGCATCGTTGTGATCAATGCGTTGACCAACAAGATCGACAGTGTGGTCAGTACTGGAACGTTGAACCCACTGCATATCGGCATGCACCCCGATGATAATCACCTGTATATCATTGGTAACCGTACTGACGGCAGCTCTGGTGCTGGCTATGCTAGCTATGCCGTACTCGATGTGACGACCGCAAAATTATCGGAATTTGCTGTCGTTCCACCCCCCGGTACAGAACTCCTCCGCCAATTTGACAACTTTGTGTTCAATCAAGACGGTAGTCGTTTATATCTTGCGCCAGCGACCCTGAATATGACGACGATTCCCGTGGTTGAAGTCAACACGGTGACTGGTGCTGTGACGCGAATCTTGCCGGTGCCTTCTGGTTACGCCGATGAACATCACTTCTCCAAAATGGCAGCAAGCTTTGCGGATGGAAAATTTATACTTGCGTTTTCAATTGTTGAACATCTGCATCATTACCCGGCTGAGCCACCGCGTCGCGTTGTTTTTGTCGACGGCATCAGCGGTACAGTCATAAAACAGCTCGTCTATCCGCCATCTGCTTTCACGCCGATTGTTGCCGATATTCTTGATCCCTCAGCGGTGCCGCCTGTCGGCAAGGTAAAAACAACCACGATATTGCAAGCGTCAACCAATCCACCACTTCGGCCGAATATTCCACTTGTGTTGGATGCGACGACAAGCGGCAACAGTCCAACCGGCACGATCTTATTCGAGTTTGTTAAATTGGCACCGCACATGGCTTCCCACGCGTTATCACTGACATCCGTCCAAGTGCGTCGCCCCCTCGTGAATGGGGCGGCCTTGCTATCGCTGCCTGCGTGTACCGCTCCGTGGACCGATCACGCATTGCGTCATGTTGTTTGCAGCAAGCGTTTTGAAGTTGCAGCGGTATATCTAGGCGATAGGCGTAACCGAAAAAGTGCATCGGCGATTTTTCTTGAAACGCGCTGAGGTGACTTACGTATTTGCCACTCAAGCGAAAACGTTGAACGTGAAATTCAAGGCGGGACTGCTATGAATAGTCCCGCTCGTTTCGTTCTGGCTTGATTTTTTTTAATGCGATGGTTCCCCTAGTAGGGTGCGTCAAGTACGCCGATTGTTATCAGTTTTAAAATAATTTGGTCGCTGGGCATCGAGCAGTAGTCAAGCAGTAGGCCGATGCCATGAATGATTCCATGAACGTGGCCGAGCACAAATGCCTCACCGATCCCTCGACGTTTGTCGAGTTGGCTCTGGCATAATCGGGCATTCCTTTTCCTGAGTCCGACCATGTCGATCACTGCCCCTCGTCAGTTTTTGCTCGATTTGTATGCAAGTGCGGTTGCTGCAGTGAGTGCCGAAAAATGCCTCCCGGCTTTTTTGCCTGCGCCTCCGAAAAATGGCCGCACGTTGTTGATCGGTGCAGGTAAGGGCGCTGCTGCGATGGCGCTCGCGGTAGAGAAAAATTGGCAGGGTGAGTTATCTGGCATGGTGGTTACGCGCTACGGACATGGTGCGCCGTGTCGGCAAATTGAAGTGGTGGAAGCTGCGCATCCTGTGCCTGACGAAGCCGGTCGACAAGCCGCCGCACGCATGCTGCAGATGGTGCAGGGCTTGACCAAAGATGATCTGGTGCTGTGTCTGATCAGTGGGGGTGGCTCGGCATTGCTTGCGCTACCAGCAGACGGCATCACGCTCGAACAAAAACAATCGATTAACAAGTTACTGCTGAAAAGCGGTGCGACGATTTCAGAAATGAATTGCGTGCGCAAGCATCTGTCGGCGATCAAGGGTGGTCGGCTGGCGCTGGCCTGCGCACCGGCGCGGGTGGTGACCCTGCTGATTTCGGACGTGCCTGGTGACGATCCCGACATCATTGCTAGCGGCCCGACACTGGTCGATCCGACCACCTGTGCTGAGGCGTTGGCGGTGCTCGACAAGTACGGTATCGCGATCGATGACGTAGTACGCCGGCATCTGCAATCCGGTGCGGGTGAAACGCCGAAGCCCGGTGATGTGCGCTTCGCCGCCAACACGCATCATGTTATTGCGACTGCGCAGCATGCATTGGAAGCCGCGGCGGCAATGGCGCGCAGCAAAGGTATCGCGGCACACATTTTGTCAGATGGTATCGAAGGCGAAGCGCGCGATATCGGCTTGATGCATGCGGCAATGGCGCGCCAGATTCGCCACCGTGAGCAACCGTTTCAACGACCGTGTGTATTGATCTCGGGCGGTGAAACCACGGTAACCGTGCGCGGCAGCGGGCGCGGTGGGCGCAACGCTGAATTTTTATTGAGCCTGGCAGTGGCGCTCGATGGTGCGCCGGGTATCCATGCTATTGCGTGTGATACCGATGGCATCGATGGCTCGGAAGACAACGCCGGTGCGCTGCTCGATCCGACCTCGCTGCAACGTGCATCTGCACTTGGATTACGCGCCACCACACTGCTCGACAATAACGACGGTTACGGTTTTTTTGACGCACTCGGCGATCTGGTGGTGAGCGGCCCGACCCGCACCAACGTGAATGATTTTCGCGCGATTCTTGTTTTGTAGGTGCGCTGTAATCAAGTTGTGAGTGATTCATAACTTCATTGAAAATGTGCGGCAACGCGGTTAATACGAGCCGCTGCTTTGCAGCACCGATGATTATTTTTTCGTGCAGCTTTTTGTGCGTAACGCGTGACGATAAGCCAATGCACAGCAGGTCCAATCGCCATGCGTTGATGACGCTACTGCCGCTAATGCCGCTACTGCCGTCAAGCACAGAAAATAAAAGTCGCGCGTCGCGTCACGGAGCCCGCGATCATCAGGCGGTGTCCGCTGAAATTCGCTCGCTAAGTCGCGCTGCAGCACGACCGCTCCATCCTCTGATAAAAATCATCACCAATCAGTACCGCCAGCGAGATAGTTAAATCACTTGCTGTCGTCACGCTAAACAGCAATGGCAGAGGCGTTGGCCGCAGCCACGCCGGCCGCATGCTGCGTGTCACGCAACAGGAGCCTATCGTGATTGCTTTTGCTCGCATCTTCACTGGTCGTTCTACACTCCGAAAGCGGCAACGCGTTTTTTCATCCCGGTTGCGATGGTTGACCGGTGCCGCGCTGCTAACCAGCGCAATGAACCTGGGGGCAGCGCCTTTCACCTATGTTGCTGACAGTGAATTCACAGCACAGTCAAATGATTTTTCGGTGATTGAGATGACGGGTTATTCGGTATTGTCGCGGCTGTCGCTGAGGAGAGGCCCATATGACACGCCGATCGATCTGGTGGCAAACCCGGCCACCGGTAAAATCTTCATCGAAAAAGCGCAGGGGCTGACTATTGTCGATCCCGCAAAAAATGCCATCACGGTGGAAATCCCGATTGCGGGGTTGCGATCACGTACTGATGACTACGACGATTCCGGTAATTATTCCGACTACACTGGCAGGCAGACGCTGGCAGTGTCACCCGATGGGTCGACCGCCTATTTGCTCGGTGTGGGCAGCGTCATCGTGGTAGATGTAATCAATAAAATCGTGACTGACACCATCAAGGTAGACCCTTCAGCGTTCACGCTGATCGGCGACCGCGAAGGCGAAGCAATTTATGTCGGCAATACTGGTTTCACCAAACGTACCCGCATTGGTCCACCCAGCATCACGGTCATTGATACCGCTCTGAAGGATATCGACGATACGATTTTGCTACCGACATTTTTTTTCCCGAATCGGCTCGCGGTGACGCCAGACGACGGTCAGTTATACGTGCTTGGTGACGAGGTCGGCAAGGAGGATAACCAGCGCAATACTTATGTGATTGTTGACCTCAATGCCGGTACGTTCTCGATGCGCAAAATGCAGGTGCCAGCGGATGCACCACCTGCTTTCAGCCTGCTCAGTCTGCTATTCAACCAGCGTGGTGACCGGGTTTATTTCGGTACGTATTCTTTTGTCAGCCGTGGTAATTCACTGCCGGTTTTTGAAATTGACACGCAAACTGGCAATGTTTTGCGCACCTTGCATGTACCGATTGGGTATGCAGACAATCATTGGATACCACGTCTGGCAGGCAGCTTCGCGGACGGCCAATTCAGACTGGTGGTGTTTACAGCTGAACATCTGCATCACTACCCAACCGACCCGCCGCGTCGCGCAGTCTTCCTCGATGTACACAACGATACCGTGTTGAAGGAAGTGAAATATCCGTTGCCCAACTATGGCGCATACAGCTTTCTGGTTGGTGATGTGCTTGATGAGCCCGCTGCTGTACCGGTTGTACTGCGGCGCGATACTAGCGCGGATACTGCGAAGCGTGGGGCATTAAATAGTGTGCGTTGAATAATTAGGTGGCAAGTGGCAGGTGGCAAGTGACAGGTGGCAAGTGGCAAGTGGCAAGTGGTAAGTTACAGGTGGCAAATGGCAAGTAGCACAGGCGACTGAGCACGGCCCGGGTCGAATGCATTGTGCAAACGCACTGACGAAAGTGCAATGCACCCGTCGGCGAATTCGTTGGGCGCTGGCTGCACAGTTTCAGCGTTTCCTGATTTGAACACGTCGACGAGGTTCACATCAATACGTTGAAGCAATCTGAGTTCCGTGAGCAGGGTGCGCGGCAATCTTTCTTCCGCCCACTTGGCCAACCCAGTTTTTCATAGGATTGCCTTACGGGAAGACAACATTGTTGACATATTGGTTGCTAAAATTTCTTTACAGATGGTATTTGCGCGGATTACCCTGAGTTTTCAGGTTGCAAGGTTTTACGCTGCAACCATCTGAATTCCCCGCACGCGGCCTCAGAAATGCCGCTAGTTGACGACTTCCTACGAGCGATCAAACGTAATCCGTGCTCTCATGCCAGTCCAGGTTCCTCAACAGGGCAGCAGTATTTCATCCCCTTAATTGTGAACCCGGAGGTCTTATGAACAAACACATCTTAGTGGCACAACTCGCCATCAGTATCCTGAGTTTCCCCTTGTCCTCTTCTGCGGACGAATTGCGCGGGGCAGGTTCTACCTTCGCTGCCGGAGCCTACACTTCGTGGGGATTTAGCTATTCGAAAGAAAAAGGCGTAGGGTTGGTTTATCAAGCGACCGGTTCTGGCGATGGTATCAAGCAAATCGTTGCGCGCAGTGTCGATTTCGGTGCCACCGACTATGCCTTATCAGCAGAAGAGTTGCAAAAAAAGGGCTTAATACAAATTCCTACGCTGGTCAGCGGCATTGTTCCTGCATTTAACGTCCCCGGTATAAAAGCGGGACAACTACATCTCACCGGACCGGTCGTTGCTGCCATTTTCGCCGGTCGTATTGCCAACTGGAATGATCGCGAAATTCAGCAACTTAATCCCGATCTGCGCTTGCCAAATCTGCCAATCAAATGCGTCGTTCGCGCAGACGCTTCTGGCACTACCGCGGGCTTCACCGAGTATCTCGGCAAGATGGATCTTGACTGGGGCAGTCACATTGGTACTGGTTTGCTGGTCAACTGGCCGAAGAGTTTTCAAGCAGTCAAAGGTAATGCAGGAATGGCGAATGCAATTCTCGGCGGCAATGGAGCGATTGGTTATGTGTCGGCCAACGAGGTGGCAAAATTCCATCTCGTCTATCCGTTATTGCAAAATCGCAGTAAGAGTTTTGTGGCGCCGACCAACGAAGCATTGCTTTCAGCGGTGAAAGCCAGTTCACTAACACGGGATGGCGATAAATTGACCTATGTAGACATGCCCGGTGCCAACGCTTGGCCGATTACGGATGCCACTTATATCTTGATCGAGCGCACACCAAAAAATCCGGTCCGCATATCGAACGTATTACGGTTCTTTTACTGGTCGTTCTTGCGCGGTGATTCCATGGCGACCGAGACCGGCTATGTGCCGTTGCCGACCACGGTGCAGGCACGCGCAGTTGGCAATTTGCGGCAAGTGCGTGACGCCAACGATACACCACTGGATTTTATGAGTCGCGCAATGAAAGTCGAACCAACGCAACTCAGCAGCAATCGTGCGGTTGACCTTATTCCAGCGGTAAAAGGCATCTAAGCATTTTCAGATGCCCCTGACCGCATTGAAATGAAACTGTTGCTTATGCCTTTTTGGCGTAAGCAACACACCATCCTTTGGCGTTGACTTGCTTGCCGCCCATCACACCACATGGCGCCCACACATCTGTTGCTTTGCCTTGGAACAACTGGCAGTTTGCGCAGTTGTGGCCGGCTGCATAGGTTGGATATTTTTTTGCGTCGACTTTGGTCGCATCATGTTTGTAGCCGAGTGCTGCGGCGGCCGGATCGGTTTCTTCGAGCTTGGCTGCTTCGGCGAATGCATAGCGGGATGCAGTAGCAGCAAGCGCGACGCCTGGCAGGGTTTTGAAAAGAAAGGTGCGGCGAGTTGTCATGACGGGTACTTTCAAAAAAGAGAGCGTGAACTAAAGATATGCCAAAAAAATAATGCGTGGTTTTCCATTA
>JAYTZV010000266.1:0-10364 GCA_043741695.1 Burkholderiales bacterium | reverse complement strand
GCATGCGATTGACTTCCTGAACCTGCACGCCGGCGCCAGTTGCAATGCGGCGCTTGCGGGTGGCCTTGATCAATTCCGGTTTGGCGCGTTCGGTCGGCGTCATGGAGTTGATGATGCCTTCCATGCGCCGCACCTGCTTCTCGGCCATGCCCATGTTGGCGCCGGCTGCGGCCTGCTGAAACTGTGCGGGCAGTTTATCGAGCAGACTCGACATGCCGCCCATTTTCTTCATCTGTATCAGCTGGGACTTGAAGTCATTTAAATCGAAACGTCCGCCAACCTTCAGCTTTTGCGCCAGACCTTGTGCTGCCGCGACATCGACCCCTTTTTGCGCTTCTTCGACCAGCGCAAGAATATCGCCCATGCCGAGAATCCGGTTCGCCATGCGCTGCGGATCGAACGCTTCAAGGCCATCGAGTTTTTCTGCGGTACCGGCGAATTTGATTGGTTTGCCAGTGATGTGCCGTACCGAGAGTGCCGCGCCACCGCGTGCATCACCATCGAGTTTGGTCAGCACGATACCGGTTAGCGGCAGCGCGTCGTTGAAGGCTTTTGCGGTGTTGATCGCATCCTGACCGAGCATTGCGTCGACCACGAACAGGGTTTCGATTGGCTTGACAGCCGCATGCAGTGCCGCGATTTCCGCCATCATGTCGGCGTCGATACCGAGGCGGCCAGCGGTGTCGATGATCAGGACATCATGATAATGGCGCTTCGCAAAATCGAGGGCAGCCAGGGCAATGTCGACGGGTTTGTCAGTCAGCTGCGAGGGAAAGAAATCGGCGCCGACTTGCGCGGTGACGGTCTGCAATTGGCCGATCGCTGCCGGACGATATACGTCGGCCGATACCGTCAAAACTTTTTTCTTGTATTTTTCCTTGATGAATTTGGCCAGCTTGCCGACCGTGGTGGTCTTGCCCGCACCCTGTAGACCCGCCATTAAAATGACGGCGGGTGGCTGCATCGCAAAACTCAGCAAATAGGCTTCGGGACCGAGATCGCCGCCCATGATCGCCGCCAATTCGCGTTGCACCACGCCGACCAACGCTTGCCCCGGTGAGAGCGATGAAAGCACTTCTTCGCCCATCGCCTTCTCTTTGACTCGCGCGATAAATTCACGGACCGCTGGCAAGGCGACGTCAGCTTCCAGCAGCGCGAGCCGCACTTCGCGCAGCATCTCTGCGGTATTGGCTTCGGTCAGGCGGGCTTCGCCGCGCATCGTTTTCACGACCTTGGCTAGTCGTTGGGTCAGGTTGTCGAGCATGGGAGCGATTCGGAAAAAAGTTACGGTGGAAGAGGGTGCATAACTACACCATGATGACCGTCATTTTACCTGACGGCGTCCCGGTTAATGCGTTACCAGAGATGCTATTGGCACACCGTTTGGCGGCATGGTCGAGGCACGCGGCTTTCCCGTATTGCTAGTAAGGGTGGAATACTGCAGAATCGCAGCTTGATAAAATCCGGGCGAACAACTCTGCACTTCGATTTACGCAGAACATCAGTCCGGATAAAAAACCAGGAGACCAGCGTGAAATCACCGACTTCAATTTCCCTCAAGCGTGTACTGCATGTGCTGACTGTCGCTGCCATTGCCGCCTCATTTTCTGCACAGGCGCAAGAGGTTGTGCGCCTCGGTAATTTGAAGCTCGCCCATTTTGGCGCAGTCTCGTACATCAAGGAAATTGCACCACAGTGCGGTATCAAAATTGAAGAGCGCACGTTCGCCAAAGGTCTCGACGTCATGCAAGGCATCATCGCTGGTGAACTCGATGTTGGTGCGACGGCTTCGGAAGCTGCAATCTCGGGTCGGGCGAACGGCACACCGATCTACATCGTTGCAGGTTTTGCCAAAGGTGGTGCAAGACTGGTGGCGCGTCCTGATTCCGGTATCAAGTCTGTCAAAGACTTGAAGGGCAAAAAAGTTGGCGTCACGCGCGGCGGAATTCAGGAAGTGTTGCTGTCGGCCGAACTGGCACAAAACGGCCTCACATCGGCCGATGTGCCAGGCAAAGATGTGCAGATCATCTATCTGTCTTATCCGGATTTGAACCAGGCGTTGCTTGGTAAAAATGTCGATGCGATTATGCAGACCGAGCCGCAGTCGTCGCAGGCCATCAACAAGAAATTTGGTGTCGAGGTCATGAAGCCGTACGACACCCCGATCGGCGAGCCAATCCGGACGCTGGTGATGACCGAAAAGTTTTACAAAGAGCATCGCGCCACTGCCGAAAAGTTCATGCGTTGCTTCGTGATGGCGACCAAAACCTTCATCGACAATAAATCAGTTGGTGAAAAATATGTGACCGAAACGCTGTTCAAGGGTCAGATCAGCAAGGAAGATTTCAACGACGCGATTGGTAATTCACCGTACTCGTATGACATCACCGCGGCACATATTCAAACCACCACCGACATCATGAACAAGTATGGCGTCGGCAAAATGGCCAAGCCACCGGTGGCGACCGACTGGGTGAAGACCGACCTGCTTGATCAGGCCAAAAAATCCCTGAACGTGAAGTAAGCTCCTCACATGATGAATCTTAATCCGCGCAAGATCGCGACTGGCCTGATCGTACCGATCGTGGCGCTGGCACTCTGGCAGCTGGCTTCTTCGATGGGATGGGTCAATGCGCTGGTACTGCCATCGCCGCTGGCCGTGCTGCGCAAATGGATCGAGTACGCGCTGCCGACCGCACCGTATGCACCTGCCACCGAAAGCTGGCTTGCCTGGGCGTTTTCGGGCGAGCTGTTACGCGATACGTTCAGCAGCATGTACCGGGTGGTGGTTGGTTTTGTCGTGGGTGCCGGGCTGGCGCTGCCGCTCGGTCTGTCGATGGGATCTAGCCAGCGGGTATACGCGTGGATGAATCCGCTGGTGCAGGTATTGCGGCCGATTCCACCAATTGCCTACATTCCGTTATCGATTCTGTGGTTCGGTCTGGGCAATCCGCCAGCGATCTTTTTGATTGCAATCGGGGCGTTTTTTCCGGTGCTGATCAACACCATTGTCGGGGTGCGCAACGTCGACGGCATTTATCTGCGCGCGGCCCGCAATCTCGGTGCCAACCAGCGCACGCTGTTCATGCGCATCATGCTGCCCGCTGCCGTGCCGTATATTTTGTCGGGTGTGCGGATCGGTATTGGTACCGCCTTTATCGTCGTGATTGTGGCAGAAATGATCGCGGTCAATAACGGTCTGGGCTTCCGAATTCTGGAAGCGCGTGAATATTTTTGGTCAGACAAAATCATCGCTGGCATGATCAGCATCGGTTTGCTTGGCCTGGCGATCGATCTCGCCGTCACGCGTTTGAATAATCATTTGCTGCGGTGGCATCGCGGTCTGGAGAATTGACATGACTGCTTCCCCGATCACGATTTCAGGCGTGAATAAAATTTTCAGTACCGGTGAGCGCGACGTGGTTGCGTTGAAGGATATCGATCTCGCCATTCCGGATGGTCAATTCGTCTGCCTGCTCGGACCATCCGGTTGCGGCAAATCGACCTTGTTGAATGCGGTCGCCGGCTTTTCGTTGCCGACCTCGGGCAACATCGTCGCCGGTGGCAAGACCGTGACTGGCCCTGGCCCTGATCGCGGCATGGTGTTTCAGGAGTACGCGTTGTTCCCGTGGATGACGGTCGAACAAAACGTCGCGTTTGGTCTTGAAATCAAAGGGATGAATGCCGCAGACATCGAACAGCGCGTGCTCGCTTTGCTCGACACGCTCGGCCTGAAAGATTTTCGCGCCCGCTTTCCGAAAGATCTGTCTGGCGGCATGCGCCAACGTGTTGCGATCGCCCGTATCCTCGCACTCGATTCGCCAATCATGTTGATGGACGAACCGTTTGGCGCGCTCGATGCACTGACGCGCCGTAATTTGCAAGATGAGTTGTTGCGCATCTGGGCCGAACTGAAAAAGACGATTTTGTTCGTCACGCACAGTATTGAAGAAGCGATCTATCTGGCCGACCGCATCGTCGTCATGACGTACCGGCCCGGCACGGTCAAGCGCGATATCGTGGTTGATCTGCCGCGTCTGCGTGATCCGGCATCGGCGCAATTCAATGCGTTAAAGCGCGAGCTCGGCTTGCTTGTGATGGAAGAGCAGCAGCGTCATCACAATGATGAAATCCGGATGGCGGCGATTGATTAATTGATCCGGCCGGCGATGCACCCGTGCGTATGTAATGACGTCGCGGTGCAAGCAGCATCTCAAACGATGCGCCGCTCCTGCCCGGTGCTTTGCGATTGCGCAGGCTGCTTACTGAAACGGTTTTCGGTGCGGCTGATTGCCTGCGGGTTGGTGTAAACTGAAGGCATGCAAATTACTTTTTTTATCGTTGCGGCTGCGATTTACGCGACATGCGCGTTTCTCCCTGCAACACAGCGCCGATTGATTTCAATCGCGACTTGCGTCGGCTGGTCGCTGCATGGGGTCGCGTTGTGGATGGACGTTATGGTGCCTGACGCATTGCGACTGGGCTTCGCGATGATGCTGTCGGCCGCCTTGTGGGTATCTGTGTCGGCGTATTGGGTCGAGAATCGTCATGCGGTGCTCGACAGTTTGCGGGTGCTGGTTTTGCCGGTTGCAGCGGTTGCGGTGTTATTGCCAATCGCATTTCCCGGCAGTGTGATCGGACTCGAAGACAAATCAGAGCTGTTTCCGTGGCATGTGGCGATTGCGATGCTGGCCTACAGCACGCTAACGATTGCGGCCTTTCATGCGGTGCTAATGGTGTTACAGGAATCCCGATTGCATACGCGCCGCAGCACCTCTGGCAGCGATAACGAGGCTTGGTACATTGCCGCCATCGACCGCTTGCCCGCGTTACTGACGATGGAAAAAATGTTGTTTCGCCTGATTGTGATCGGCTTCGTGCTGTTGAGTCTCACGGTACTGTCGGGAATAATTTTTTCGGAACAGTTGTTTGGCAAGCCGCTGCAGTGGGACCACAAGACTGTCTTCACATTATTGTCGTGGATCGTGTTCGGCGTACTGCTCGCAGGTCGTTACTGGCGTGGCTGGCGCGGCAAGACCGCACTGGGTTTTACGCTGACTGGTTTTGTCACGCTGCTGCTGGCCTATGTCGGAAGTCGCTTCGTGCTGGAAGTTGTCTTGCATCGGGGGCTGGTGTGAAATTTCTTGCGTGGTTGGTATTGATTCTGGTGGTGTTGCATTTGCTGCGCAAAAAGAAAGCGGGTCTTGCCGCGTCGGTGCGCGCTGCTGCAAGCGCCGCCGAGCAACGACAGGGTGATGCAGCCAGCCCAATCGCCGTCGAATCGATGTTGCCATGTGCTTATTGCGGGGTACACGTTCCGCGCTCTGAGTCGGTGCTGGCGCTCGGAGGACAGGTATTTTGCAGTGATACCCATCGCCAGCTGTACCGCGATTCCTGATGCCGTCGGGTAATTACCCTGCCAGTAGGAGTTCGCAATCCTGGCGAGACGGAGAGCCGTCGTGAACATGCAGTTTGGCCACTTTGCTGCGACGCGCGCGACGCTTTGGCGTACCTTGCAAACCTTCAATGTGAGTCGTATCGTCATCGCCTTGCTGCTGCTGGCTTTTATCAGCGTTGGTGGTACGCATGGAAACATCGCTGCCGAGACAATGTCGTATGTGCAGCTGTGCGGCGTTTATTTGCTCGCGTCGATTGCGTTCATGTTGCTGACGACATTTTCGCGTGAGCGCTTTCTGCTGCAATTGTCGGCGCAGATGGCTGCCGACCTGTTAATCATTTCATCGCTGTATATCATTGCCGGCGGCGCGCGCAGCGGACTGGCGATCCTGTACTTGTTTCCGCTCGCGGGCGCAGCGGTTTTGTCACCGCGTCTGATTGCGCTGTTTTTTACCTCGGTGGTGGCGCTGGTGTTGTTGGCGACCAGTTTGCTGGAGTCGTGGAGCACGGCGTCGGATGGCTTGGTCTCGACCGCCGGTTTATACGGGCTGTCTTTTTTTTTCGCGGTGCTGGTACTCAATCAACTTGCAGCCAAACTACTCAAGCAGGAAGGGATCGCCGAGCAGCGCGGGCAGGCTTTGCGTATGCAGCAGGCAATCAATCAGTTGATCATTGCCGACATGGGCGACGGTGTGCTGGTGGTTGATCGCGACGCCAGCGTGATCACGGCCAACCCCGCTGCCGCCCAGATGCTCGGCTGGAGTGGGCCGCATCAACATGCAGGGCGTCCGCTGGCAGAAATTCCGGCGTTGATGCCAATTACCAATGCGTTTTTTGACTGGTCCAGCGCGGCTCACGCGCCGCAAGACAGTATCGCCGTTGTCGAGCCCGTTGTTGGTGGCGACAGTCTGGATACCTCTGCACGATTTGTGACAATCAAATCAACTGAAGAAATCGGACCACCGCCGGTAACCGTGCTGCGTAGCGCCACGGGTCGCGATTTGTCGGCGCACCTGAAATTGCGCTTCGCGCGTGTGGATACGACCGATCTGCACGATCTGCGCACCGTCATTTTTTTGCAGGACGTGAGCGAAATTGAAAACAAGGCGCAAGACTTGAAGCTGGCTTCGATGGGCCGGCTGACAGCCAGTATCGCGCACGAAGTACGCAATCCGTTATCGGCCATTTCGTACGCCGCGTCGCTGCTGGAAGAAGAAGCGCCGAATCCGACCCAGACCCGCCTGTTGCGCATCATCGACGAAAATGTAGCGCGTCTGAACCGGATGATCGAAGATATTTTGAAGCTGTCGCGCAAAGCGCAGATGCACGCCGCACCACTTGTGCTCGCCTCTTTTTTTGCTGAAGTGCTCACCGAGTTTATAACTACCCATCGACTTGCTGATGAGTTGGTCAGGGCAGGCGATTTCGGTACGTATCGGGTGCGATTCGATCCGCTGCATCTGCGCGAAGTGGTCGTCAACCTGCTCTCAAATGCGGTACGCTATGCCAGCGGCGTGCCTGGCAGCATTCGGCTCGATGTGATGGCCGCATCGTCCAATCATATCGAACTGCATATTCGCGATGACGGGCCGCCAATTTCTGCCGACGTGCGCGCACATCTGTTCGAACCGTTTTATACGACATCGAGCAAGGGCACAGGCCTCGGCCTGTATCTGGCACGCGAACTATGTCTGAATAATGATGCAATGCTCGACTATGAATACCGGCATGATCCAGATGACCACAGTCTCCCCGCCGCGTTGGCTACGACATCGGCAACTACATCGACCACTACACCGACCATTACACCTGCAGAAATCCCGGCGAGCAGTCACGGTGCAGGCGGGCGTTTCGTGATCACTTTCGCTACCGTCACTGAGTCCTGATATGGTCGCCTCCCTACCAACACCGGGTTCACCATGAGCCCACCTCGCGTTCTGGTTGTCGACGATGAGGCCGATCTGCGCGAGCTGGTTGAAATCACCTTGCTCAAAATGGGGCTGGATGTTGATAGCGCCGAGTCGCTGGCAGTAGCGCGCACTTGTCTGCGAGAGCATGACTATGCATTGGTGTTGACCGATATGCGCTTGCCTGATGGTGTCGGCATTGATCTCGTGCGTGAGCTGGCAGCACAAGCGCGCACGATTCCGGTTGCCGTTATCACCGCCTTCGGCAGCGCCGACAACGCGGTCGTCGCATTGAAGGCAGGTGCTTTCGATTATTTGTCCAAGCCAGTTCGGGTCGATCAGTTGCGCCAGATGGTGCAGTCGGCGCTGGGCACCTCGCGCAGCCGGGTCGTTGCGCGCGCAACAACCGAGGCGGTGTCGCTGCGATTGATTGGACAGTCACCGGCGATGCGGGAGGTGCAGAGCCAGATTGTCCGGCTGGCGCGCAGCATGGCACCGGTTGCGATCACCGGTGAATCGGGCAGTGGTAAAGAACTCGCGGCACGTGATATCCACAGCTTGAGCGCGCGTGCTGACAAGCCGTTTGTCGCCGTCAACTGTGGGGCAATCCCGGAAGCATTGATGGAGGCGGAATTTTTTGGCTATCGCAAGGGCGCATTCACCGGCGCGGTCGAAGATCGGGATGGATTTTTTCAGGCAGCCAATGGTGGCACGCTGCTGCTCGACGAGGTTGCCGATTTGCCGCTGGCGATGCAGGTCAAACTGCTGCGCGCCATTCAGGAACGGCGTGTGCGCAAGGTCGGTGCCACCAACGAAGAGCCGGTGGACGTGCGTCTTGTCAGCGCTACGCATCAGGATCTGGCAGCGTGTGTCGAACAGAACCGCTTTCGGCAGGACCTGTATTACCGGCTCAATGTGATCGAGTTGCATGTGCCACCTCTGCGCGAGCGCCGCGACGATATCGGGTTGCTTGCCGAGACTATCCTGAAGCGGCTGGCCGTGTCGCCTGACAGCAGCGCTGTGCTTGCGCCGGATGCGCTGGAGGCGCTCTGCAGATATCGTTTTCCCGGTAACGTACGGGAACTAGAAAACATTCTCGAACGGGCGCTTGCATTTGCCAACGATGGCATCGTGGAACTCGCCGATCTGGGCCTGAAAGGCACCACTGTGCCACTCGTCGAAACCCGGCTGGCGACGCCGGTGCGGGTTGTGGTTCAGGGCCTAAGCGAAGATGAGGCGCATAGCGCGGTGAAAAATCCGGCGCAGTATCCGCCGCACGATGCGCCACCCGCTCCCCAATACGATGCTCCTTCCGCAATGCTGTCGACGGCATCGCCGCACTTCGCTACATCAAACTTCGCTGCATCAAATTCCGCTGCATCAAATTCCGCTGCGATCGTCACGGCACTGCCTCCGTTGCCGAATTCACTGCCCGACTACATCGATACCATCGAACGCGACGTGATTAAACGTGCACTCGATCAAACCCGCTTCAATCGTACGCTTACCGCCGACCTGCTCGGCATCAGCGTGCGCCAATTGCGTTATCGGATGCAGCGTCTGGATATCCATGAACCGGACTGAGCCAACCCAGCCGGCAGATACTGATCTATCGGCATTGCCTCCTTTGCAGATCGACGCGCAAGGCTGGTGCCCGCAGGCGCACCATCTACCGTCGCCAAATTACGATGCGCGACCGTTGCCAGAGCACATTGAGCTGCTGGTGATTCACAATATTAGCCTGCCGCCGGGGGAGTTTGGCGGTCCGTGGATTGCTGATTTGTTCGCCAACACGCTCGACGCAAAAGCGCATCCCTATTTCGCGCAGTTGCAATCACTGCGCGTATCGGCCCATTTCTTGATTCGCCGTGACGGCCAGTTAGTGCAGTTCGTCTCAACGCTGCAACGCGCATGGCATGCCGGTGCGTCGTGTTTCGATGGCCGTGAACGCTGCAATGATTTTTCGATCGGGGTCGAGATGGAGGGAACTGACACAGTTCCGTTTTGTGACGAGCAATATCAAGTACTGTGTCGTTTGACACGTGCGTTACAACAAGCGCATTCACTGCGCGTGGTGACCGGTCATCAGCACATCGCGCCCGGTCGCAAGACCGATCCGGGCCCGTTTTTTGACTGGCATCGCTTTCAATCCCAATGGGCATCGGGTGTTGCGGCCGATGCACCGGAATCTGATGCCGAAGCCGGACTCGCGTTTGTGCAGGCCGAGCAAAAAAAAGCAGATATTGCAAGCAAAAAAACTCGTTGAAAACGCGAATTAGACATTGCGGCGTTTCAAGTCACGCACTAGAATTAGTCACGCGCTTGCAAAGATCACTAGATGTAGTGGTTTATCTCGATTTTTCCAAATGTGCAAAATCACCCGAAGGCGCGCGGTGTCCAGTTTTGTTCCGGTAGCTGCAACGCGTCACGGGAAGCCGGCAGAGCGGTTGTAGAGGTAACGAAACGTGGCAGTGTTTGTGATCTGCATAAGGTGGTTCAGCGTCATTCGGCATCGATTTCACGCGGCAGGTATTGATTAAAATAACAAAATGAGCACTCGGCAAGCAGGGTGTCTGACAACTTCCGGCGGTTACGTTTTCTGCGTCGCGCCAGGTCATCAAAAAGGTATGCAATGCAATCCTCTCCAGCTATTTCTACCAAATCTTCGAACGATCACGGCGACCTGTCCGGATCAGTGATCGCCACGCAAGGCGCAGCCGCACTATCGAACAGCCTCGGCGATTTTCGGATTATTCGTCGCAACGGCGCCGTTGTCGGTTTCGAGCCATCAAAAATTTCGATCGCGGTGACCAAAGCATTCCTTGCGGTCAATGGTGGTCAAGGTGCAGCATCGGCGCGCGTGCGCGAGCTGGTCGAACAACTGACTGCCAGTGTAGTGTCGGCGCTGGTGCGTCGCCAGCCTGCCGGTGGCACATTTCATATTGAAGATATTCAGGATCAGGTCGAGCTGTCGCTGATGCGCTCGGGTGAACATGACGTCGCCCGCGCTTATGTCCTGTACCGTGCCAAGCGCATGGAAGAGCGCGCACAACAGCAGGC
>JAYTZV010000265.1:0-10394 GCA_043741695.1 Burkholderiales bacterium | reverse complement strand
TCTCGCGCGAAGATTCGCGGATACCGAAAAGGATGCACCATGAAACGCTTACTTTAACGATTGCTCTGTGTAGCATTGCTGCACTTTCCGCTGCTGGGTTTACTTACGCCGCAAAGGAAAAAGAAGCAGACAATGACGCCGTGGCGCTCAGTTCCGCCAAAATCAGCTTGGTCGATGCAGTCAAGGCAGCCGAGCAACATGATCGCGGCAAGGCAGCCAAAGCCGAGTATGAAAAGCATAAAGGACAGTGGGTATTCGACGTCGAAGTTGTCAGCGGTAAAAAGGTGATGGATGTTGCTGTCGATGCCAGTTCAGGCAAAGTGTTCTCCGCTGTCGAAGATAATTGAGAAACCCGGCGTTCGACAGCGCACATTCCAGCACGCACTGTGGCGGTAACCTGCAGCCTGCGTTCCGAGACGTTCAAGTTTTCCGTTGAAAAATGCCAACCAAGACAAAACACCATGCAAACAACGCAATCGCATCAATCTGCGTCCCCATCTCTGCGAAGCGCTGCTGCGATGCTTAACAAAGTGCCCGCGGTGACGCTCGCCTTCTGGGTAATCAAAATTCTGTCGACCACCGTAGGCGAAACCGGTGCCGATTATCTGGCCGTACACGCTGGCTTGGGCAAATCCTTTACCGCCATTGTGATGGCGGTCCTGCTGGTGATCGCGCTGATTATCCAGGTCCGCGCCGATCAATATGTTCCGTGGAAGTATTGGCTTTCCGTTGTTTTGCTCAGCGTTGTCGGCACACAAATTACCGATCTGCTCACAGACGGACTCGGCGTCAGTTTGTTTCTGAGTACCGCCGTTTTCAGCGTATTACTGGCCGCAATTTTTGCGGGCTGGTATGCGTCTGAACGCACCTTGTCCATTCATTCGATCACCACCCGCCGTCGTGAATTGTTTTACTGGGCAGCGATTTTATTCACGTTTGCTTTGGGTACGGCATCGGGCGATCTGGCAACCGAAGCACTAGGGCTGGGCTTCCGCTTGGGCCTAGTTATTTTCGCCGCAATGATCGGCTTGATCTTTGTGGCCTATCGCTTCGGCGCGAATGCGGTAGCCGCGTTCTGGTTCGCCTATATTTTGACGCGACCGCTCGGCGCATCGCTGGGTGATCTGTTATCGCAAGCGCGCCAATACGGCGGGCTGGGTTGGGGCACCATCAATACCAGCATCGCTTTTCTGATCGTGATCGTCGCGCTGGTCATTACTATCAGCGTTCGTCGCACGCCAGCACGTTAGCGCGGGCAGTACTCGTTGGCCCTCCGGGCTGGGCACTATCGCATTTCATTTTAATTTTAATTGGATAACTCATATGTCAAAACTTTCCTGCGCTGTATCACTATCGGTGATTGCCGCCGTCCTCGCACTCACCGGTTGCAACAAGCAATCCGCCGTATCTGCAGCACCGCAACAGCAAACCGCGAGTGCTGCGCGATTGGGTGACTTGACCGCATTTCGCTCGATCGCGGTCGACACCTCCGCGCTCGTCGCCAAGGGTGACTTCGACGGAGCGAAAGCGCGTATCAAGACTCTGGAAACCACGTGGGATGAAGCCGAAGCCGGGCTCAAGCCGCGCGCCGCCGACGACTGGCACAAGGTCGACAAGGCCATTGACGTCGCGCTGAAAGCAGTACGCAACACGCCACCCGTTGCAACTGAGGCGAAGCAGGCACTCGACGGTGTGACTGCTGCGATTGATAGCGTCTCGGCAAAATAACAATCGCAGAAAAACAGGACTGACACGATCGTCGTTTCCCAAAAAAGCTGAACGTCCGCGGCCTTGAAACCTTCGATCAGGTCATACATGAGTTCCGGTAGTTAGAAAACCAAATTTGCTCAGGCATCGCGCCGTGTAAATTTACCGGAAGCGCGCAAGTTGCTCCGATAGGTGGTGGCGCTAGCGTTGCTCCAAGTCTGCACGGCATTCTTTATAACTAACAGCGCGCGGGAGATGCTCTGCGGCCGTACCCTGTGACAAAATGAGGCGCCTTGCAACTACATCGAATCACATTACTCGCCATGCAAACAGAAAAAACCGTCCTGATCGTCGACGACAGTCGTATTTCCCGCATGATGATCAAGGCGTATGTATTGAGCCTGTTCCCATCGTGGACGATTGTGGAAGCATCCACCGGGGAAGAAGCCATCGAAAAGGCCCCCGCGCTGCACGCACCGCTCATCATGATGGATGTCAACATGCCAGGCATGGGTGGGTTGGCCGCAGCAGAGAAGTTGCGCAAGCTGTGCCCTGACGCACATATCTCGCTACTGACCGCGAATGTGCAAGATGCCACGCGCAGCAAAGCGCAGTTAATGGGTGTCGGGTTCATGGAAAAGCCGATCACCGAAGCGCGCATTCACCAACTCATTGCCGCTTGGGCGCAATAGCATGATCGAACTCCGCGCCATCGAAAATGATGCCTTGGTCGAAATCTTCAATATCGGCGTTGGCAGGGCGGCTGCGGCCATGTCTTCCATTGTCAAGGAAGAAGTCATCATGTCGGTTCCGGCCATCAGTTTTGAGAGTCGCACCCAAGCCGCGCACATGTTAAGCGAGAACCAATCGCAGCGCATTTGCGGAATCCGCCAGCACTATGCCGGTGCCTTCAATACCGAAGCTATTCTGATGTTCCCAGAAGATAAATCGGTCGAGATTGTGCGCTTGATGGTGGGCGATACCGTATCACCCGAAGAGCTTGGCGAGATGGAGCAAGAAGCCATGAGCGAAATCGGCAACATCATCCTGAACTCGTGCATGGGTATTCTGGCCAACATTTTTGAGCGCGAATTGCAAGGCTCGTTACCCACCTACCATGTCGGTACTAGCGCGCAAATTCTTGCGGAAGGCGAGCGCGTTTATTCGATGGATGCAACGGTGTTGATGTTGCATATCAATTTTCACATCGTTAAATATCAAATTAACGGCTATGTCGCTTTTCTGCTCGATGTCGCTGCATTGCAGGATTTACAGTCGCATCTGGCGCGTTACACCGGCCGGTTTTCGGGTGCCCTGTGAGCGTCAGCATCGACGAGCAAACCCGACTCGGTATTTTGGAAAGCGTGATGCGCTCCGTTAAAGTCGGTGCGATGGTGCTCGACAGCGAACAGCGGCTGGTCTTGTGGAACCAATGGATTGAGCAACATGTTGGGCAGCGTCAATTCAAGGTCGGCGACGCTTTCACCGACGTGTTCCCGGATATGGTGAATGGGCGCACGCATGCCGCCATCAGAGAAGGTCTGTCGAATAATTTTCCATCGTTGATTTCTCAAACGTTAAACAAAGCGCCCTTTCCGTTTTACGGTACAGCTGCCGATGTGGCCAACGATCACCGCATTCAGCAGGCGGTGCAGGTGATTCCATTCGAGGTCGACGGCATGGCGCGTCATTGCCTGATTCAGATTACTGACGTCAGCAAGGTGGTGCTGCGCGAAAAGCTGCTGCGCGATCAGTCAGTCATTTTAAAAGCCATGTCCTATACCGACGGGCTGACCGGCATCGCCAATCGTCGGCATTTTGATGAGCGCATCGAAGAAGAGCTTGCGCGCGCCAGGCGATCCAAAACGCCGTTGTCGCTGCTGCTCATCGATATCGATTTCTTCAAGCCGTATAACGACCTGTACGGCCACGTTCAGGGCGACAAGTGCCTGCGTGAAGTTGCCGTGACGCTGCAATCGTCGCTTCATAGACCGGCTGATCTAGCGGCGCGTTACGGTGGCGAAGAGTTTGCAATTGTCTTGCCGGACACGCCTCAGGAGGGCGCGGGTCATCTCGCCGAACTTGCCCGGGTGGCGGTAGAAACGCGCCGGTTCACGCACGAAGGATCATCGGTTGCCCCGTATGTCACCGTTAGCATCGGCCTTGCGACCTTCTCGCCCGATGATAAGGGTGGCGTGCGTGAATTGATTGAACTGGCGGATGTAGATTTGTACGAAGCAAAGAAGGCCGGACGCAATCGCACTGCAACTGCGCGCTTGCAGCCGCAAGTTTTCAATTAAGTCCTGCGGCGTGTTTCACTCGCCTACGTAGCGAGCAGGGCATGCCACGCTACGTCAGGCCTTATCTCGCGCGGTTTTTCATGTAAGCGCCTTGGTGAACAAAAAAAATTCAACACTGCACAGTGATGACCGGCACGCGGTAATTCAGACGAGCGCGATGCTGCTTACCGCGTGGGCGCGTCATCCTGCGCAAACGCTCTTCGACTATGCACCCGTCTTGCGGACCATCTGGCGCGATGATCTTGCCGATCTCGCGGCGATGCATACGCGGCAGTGGGAGACCGATGACGACGAGTCGGGCGCCATCCTGATCGCATCCATCGCGGGCGTTATTGTTGGCATTACCGGCTGGTATCGCATGTCCACACGTGATGCGGGGCTACGCTGGCACGGCATTGTTCCTGGCGAACGCAACAAGGGTTATTCCAGACAAATGATTGATCTGGTGTGCCAAACCCTGCCGCGAAAAATCCGCCACGTCTACGAAGTCACCCGCAATCCCGCCAGCCGCGACGCGTTTTGCCGTTGCGGTTTTGAGGTGATGACGGATCCGAAAATTATTCAGCGTGCGGTTGATGATGCGCAATACGATATTAGCGCGGGTGGCTGGGTGTTGCGTAAGGCGGTAATGCCCGCAATCTAATGTGAGAGGGGGCCGATTTGACAGATCAATTGGCGACAAGGTTTGCAAGTTAGCCGAAATTTTTGCCCAACGCCAAAATGTCTGTGCTGACGAAAGGAACGTATCGACAATCTTCCGATATTGTCGAGTTGCCATGCTGCGACACCGTTGAGAAAAGCGGCTGGCATGCTTGAAGCATAACGGCTTTTGAAGCGGGCGAGTTATTGGTATAAGTCAATCTATAACTATTATTCGCTTTACTCGATAATATACATTTATCTACTTTTCCGTATAAACTAAAGTTATCTATTTTTCCGATTAATTCCACGCCATGGACTATCCCGTACGAACTGCTGATCAGCTGACCCATATTCTCAAAGGCGCACGCACCCAAAAAACGCTATCGCAGAAGGCGATGGGAGACCGGATTGGTTTGCGGCAGGCCGCTATCTCGACACTGGAAACTGCGCCCGGCTCGGCAAGCCTCGACCGGTTGCTCAAAGTTTTTTCGGCACTCGGCTTGGAGCTAGTCGTGCGTGACATTCCCGAGCCGGGTGCTGTCTCCAAAGGAGAATGGTAGTCGTGGGCCGCAAGCTGCAATCGCGCCGACTTGTCGTCTGGATGAACGGCACCATGGTCGGCACGTGGGATATCAAGCCGAACGGTACTTCTGAATTCAGTTATGTCAGTGCGTGGCTTGACTCGCCGCAGGCGCGTCCAATCTCTTTATCGATGCCTTTGCGGCCGGCGATGGCGCCTTATCAAGGGAAGCCGGTAGATTTTTTCTTCGACAATCTGCTGCCGGACACCAAAAAAATTCGCGATCGGCTGCGTGCGCGCTTTCACGCAGCATCAACCGGGGCCTTTGATCTATTGGAACGCATTGGCCGTGACTGCGTTGGTGCCGTACAGCTACTGCCCGATGGCATGCCGCCGTCGGATATCCACCGCATTCAGGGCGCGCCACTGTCAGCATCCGATATCGCGCATGTTTTAGATGAATGCGTTTCTCTCTCGCCATTTTTTACAGTGGGTGGCGCGGAGGAAAATGATTTTCGCATTTCACTTGCCGGCGCACAGGAAAAAACCGCACTGTTGAAGGTCGATGGACAGTGGATGCGGCCGGTCGGCCCCACGCCAACCACGCATATTCTGAAGCTGCCGATCGGTACGGGAAATCGCGGCATCGATTTGACGACATCGGTCGAGAATGAGTGGTTGTGCTCTCGCATTCTGAGCGCCTTTGGACTCGAAGTTGCAAAAAGCCAGGTGCAAACATTTGACCAACACACTGTGCTGGAAGTGGAACGTTTTGACCGGCAGTTTGCGCAAGACAAGAGCTGGATAATGCGCTTGCCCCAGGAAGATTTTTGTCAGGTGACCGGCACACCCGGCGACTTGAAATACGAAGTCGATGGCGGGCCAGGTATCGCCGTCATCATGAAAAAATTGTTGGGGTCAGTAGTGGCCGAACAAGACCGTATGACGTTCCTGCGCACGCAGATTGTTTTCTGGCTTCTTTGCGCCATCGATGGACACGCCAAGAATTTCAGCGTTTTCCTGCTGTCAAATAGCCGATTCCGGCTGACCCCCAGTTACGACGTACTCTCGGCTTACCCTGTTCTGGGGAGCGCATCGAACCAGCTCTCTCCACATAAAATAAAAATGGCGATGGCGTTATCCGGAAAAAACAGGCATTACCGCTGGAGCGAAATCCGCTTCCAACACTGGGCTGCGACCGCACAAGAATGCGGGCTCGGGGCGAAATTTCCTGCCTTGATTGAGGAAATCATCGCCACGGTTCCCGCGGCAATTGATGCAGCGGGCGCACAACTCCCGGCTGGTTATCCTGCTCATATTGCCGACAGTATTTTCGATGGCGTCCGTGAAAGCGCAAAAAAACTTGCAGCGCAAATCTGATCAATGCGGCGGCTGACCGACACGGACTGATTGACCGAATTTGCGCTGGCCCGTTGCGAAAAAAACCGCTTCACCATCAATCCAGAAGCAATTCACCAAGCCGATAAAGCATCACAACTGACGCTGTATATCCTCATCCAGAAACTGCTGCACCGCCTGAAATAACTGCATCCGGTTTTTTTCCATGATGATCGTGTGCGTGCCTTCGCCGATTTGCACATAGCGCTTGTACGGCGCATGCGTGAGTTTGGCAAAATAGGCATGTAGCATGTAATTCGGCAAATCGGCATCCCATTCAGCGTGCGCAAGGAAGGTCGGTACGCGAATATCGGCCGGGTCATACAACGGCTTGTTCACTGACCAAAAATCGCGGCTGTCTTGCACGGTGCCGTTCGGTGCGCGCAGCATTGGCTTGGCCAGTTTCGAGCCCACCGGGTCGGTTGCCAGCGTGGCCTTGGCCCACTGTTCGAACCAGCCGGCAGGAATCAGCGTGGCTTTTTTATCTTCCGGCACACCCTTCAACCAACGCTCTTTTGCCGAATCCATCGACACCGAACGATACGCACCAAGCTTGCCGCCCGCGTCGGTCAGCGATGGCGCGTCACGCAGCCATTGCGGCGCATACAGCACCAACTTGTTGACCTTGTCGTTATGCTGCGCGGTGTACCAGCCCATGATGCTTGTGCCCCACGACCAGCCGAGTAAGTTCAGCTTTGGCGAGCCGGTACGCTTAAGGATGAAATCAACCGCCGAGCCAACATCTTTCACGGCGGTTTCGGTGCGAACAATCGGCGCATTTTGCTCCGCTGGCTGACTCATCTCCACCGGGCGATCTGATTGTCCATAGCCGCGTAAGTCGACCAGATACACGTCATAGCCATGCTGCGCGATATAGTCCATCCACGAAAAACCGTTCAACGGCAAATCGAAGGCAGTCTCCGCCGGATAGGTCGAGCCGTGTACGTACAGCAGAATTTTTTCCGGCCCAAATTTGGCGATGCCCTCCGGGTGCTTGTTGCGTACGTACAGTCGAATGCCGGGATCGCTGGACGGCACCATGAATTCCTGCATGACGATTTTTGGTGGTGCTTCGGCATATGCGTTTGAAAACGCGGCGACTGAGAGTACGAGTGCGCCAAGCCATTGCGCGATGTTGATCATTGCTGTCTCCGTTTTTTATTGTGTTGTTCCGCAGCCCGTGCAGTGACGGGCTGGGTGCTATCTTTATTGTTCGATGCGAAGCTATCCGCGACGGCGAGGCAAATTCCGCCGTCTCGTCAGCGACTATTTCTCGATGGCCGCGTAGACCATCTGCTTGATCATGCGGCGATACCCGGGCCGGCTCGGGCCGGGTGCTTGCATCATCGCCACTACCGCCAGATTTTGTTTTGGATCAACCCAGAAGAATGTACCGGCCGCACCGGCCCACATAAATTCGCCTTCCGAGCCCGGCACACCGGCAATCCCTGGCCCCTGCCGCACCATGAAGCCCAGTCCGAAGGTGTAACCAGGCACGCCCATCAGCAATTCACCCGGGCCTGGCGACGCCGCCACCTTGCTGCCAAGATGGTCGGAAGTCATCAGGCTGATCGTGGTCGGACTGACGATGCGCTTGCCATCGAGTTCTCCGCCGCGCAGCAACATGTCCGCAAAGCGTATGTAATCGCTCGCGGTCGAAACACCCCCCGCGCCGCCCGACGCGTTGGCCGGAACAATCGTGACATCCATCACCTTGTTCGGTGCGCCCGTTGCGGGATCGATCGCCAGCGGTTCGGCAATCCGGCCAATGTCTTTGGCAGGCACCTGAAAGCCGGTATCGACCATCTTCAGCGGCTTGAACAAACGCTCATCAAGATACGCCGCCAGCGTTTTTCCACTGGCACTTTCAATCACGCGACCCAGCACATCCACCGACATGCTGTATTCCCAGGTGCTGCCGGGTTGTGTCGACAACGGTGCCTTTGCCAGGCCAGTGACTTCCTGCGCAGGAGTTACCTTGCGGTGGTCATAGTCGGTGCCGTTTTCCTGATACACGCCAGCGTCGATATAGGCTTTGCGAATCACTGGATTTTTAGTGATTTCGGCATAGGCGATGCCCGAGGTATGGCGCAGCAAATCCTGCACCGTAATTGGCCGATTCGCCGGCACGATGTCGTAGCTCACCACGCCGGCAGCATCGGTCTTGGCGACGCTAACGCCCATCTTTGCAAACTCTGGCAGATATTTTGAAATCGGATCAGTCAGCTGAATCTTGCCATCTTCTACCAGCATCATCGCGCCGATCGAAGTCATCGGTTTGGTCATCGAATAGATGCGAAAGATGGCGTCTTGCTTGAGTGCCTTGCCGGTGGCCTTGTCTTGATAGCCGATGGTTTCTGAATAGGCTAGCTTGCCGTTGCGCAGAATCATCACGACTGCACCGGGGATTTTTCCTTTGTCGACCTCGGCTTGCAGGCTGGTTTTCAGTGCTGCCAAGCGCGTTGACGACAGACCTACTTCTTCCGGTTTTGCGGTGGGCAGGCCTTGTGCGAATGCGATGCTGGCTGATGCGGCGAATAAAAGTGCGACAGCGTGATTGACCAGACGGTGCGTCATTTTTTTGTCTCCATATCGTTATTTTTGGAGGCTTTACTATAAATCAATAATGATGATGAAGTAGGAATGCGATGGCCATCGGATTCGCCTACGCCAGTTGCCACGCAAGCCCAATCGCCGATAAATTGTTGGCCCTTATTCGTCGCGCCAATTGTCGATCTTAAGTCCTGGATAGGCGATGAAATCGCGTTCATTATTTGTAACGAGAGACATATCGAGCGCCACCGTGTGAGCAGCGATCAGTTTGTCCAGGTGATCCTTTTTGCGATCTCGTGTCGCAGCGCTGATCGGTCCGTACACTTCCGCTGCAGCAGCATCAAACGGAACAGCTTGAATATCCTTATAAGGGCAGCAAGATTGCGATGCGCGCATCTTGTTCTGCACAATAGCCACGCTATATCCTACTTCGGCAAACGTAATAGCTCACATTACTACGTCGCCGACATAGCAGCGAGCAAACCGCTTGGCGACCTGCTCAGGCTGAACTTTCATCAAATAAATGCATATGTTGGTGTCGAGCATAAACAACGGCATTACAGCGTCTCCCGGTCGCTTTAGTCCTGATCACTGCGCCCGTCCTTCATCAAGTCCTGCCCAAACCGGGCAAATTTCTTGAGTACGCCAGCGAGCGGTCGGCGGGCAGTGCGGATACGCCGCTGTTCATAGCCGCCTAAAAAATTTGCCCTAAGCCATCGTTGCTCGAAATAAATCTTGGGAGCGAAATGTGCGATACCGAACAGGGTAGAATTTTGCACAAGCGCATAACTTACTTCACTACTTTTTGATTTAAACCAAAGACAACACGGGGAGCAAAAATGAAAAGCCGTACCCAACAAATTAGGTCACTTGCTATTGGCTCACTGCTACTAGTCGCCTTGATTCCGGCGATGGCGGCAGGTGTCGATATTAATGTCAACGTACCAGGCCTTATTCAGCCGCCGGTCTACGTCAATCCTCAACCAGTTTATGTCCGGCCCGCGCCAGTGTATGTGCAAGATGAACCCACCTACAGAGAGGGTGATAGGCGCTACTGGAAATGCAAGAATGACAAATGCAAACTCAAGAAAGCGAAACACCATAAGCATCACGACCATGATCGTGATGAGTGATCAAAGCTATTTTGATGCATCTATCTGGCGTTTTACGACCCCTGTAATGTCCGGCGGCGCGCAGTAGCTATTTCACTTTTGTCCAGCAGGAGCCGGCGTGCCAGCTACCCTGTATCAGTACACGCGCGGTTACAGGATTGC
>JAYTZV010000264.1:0-3754 GCA_043741695.1 Burkholderiales bacterium | reverse complement strand
ATTCGATGCTGGCGTTCCACGCGTCGCCAAGTGGTTTTCTGACGATAAATTCATGCGCGCAGACCACCATACAGATTTGCTCGCCGCTGATTACCTTGACGTATAAATTTCGTCAACATGACTTTAGGCTTCCGCCAATCGGATCGGCTTTTGCAATACCAGACTATGTTGGACATCGCTGGACGACTACTTATTTTCCGATACAAAATCGGCTAAAAATTACACCCAGCAAATCATCCGAGGAAAACGCGCCGGTGATGCTGCTCAGACGATCTTGCGCAAGCCGCAATTCTTCGGCGAACAAATCCAGCGCATGGTCGCTTTGTGCCGAATGTTCGGCAGCCAGCGTGAGGTGCCTGCGCGCGCTACCCAAGGCAACCAAATGGCGTTCTCGCGCCAGATACAGCGACTCGCCAGTCTGCTGCCATCCCGCCAAGCGTAATAATTCCGAGCGCAGCAATTCCATTCCCAACTGATCGGTGGCCGACAAATAAACATGGGTGGCGTCTTCCATCCGATCAATCGCCGGACGATGACCGGACAAATCAATTTTGTTCCAGATGCGCAGCACCGGTATGGTGTCAGGAAACCGGGCGGCAATCCGTTCGTCTTCGGCAGTCGGCCCGCGGCATGCGTCGAGCATATGGACGATGACATCGGCCTGCGCCACCGCCGTCCAGGTGCGCTCGATGCCGATGCGCTCGACCTCGTCGCTGGCATGCTCGACTGCGCGAATACCTGCGGTATCGATAATATTGACGGGGATGCCTTCCAGCTGGATGGTCTCGGTCACCTTGTCGCGTGTGGTGCCGGCGATCGGTGTGACGATGGCGATATCTGCGCCCGCCAGCGCATTCAGCAATGACGACTTGCCGACATTCGGCTGCCCCGCCAGAACAATGTTCAGACCGTCGCGCAGCAAGGCACCTTGAGCGGCTTGGCGAAATACCTGGTCGAGTCTGGCACAAATGTCTGCAAGCCTGCCGCGCGCATCCGACTGTTCAAGGAAGTCAATTTCTTCTTCCGGGAAATCCAGCGTTGCTTCGACCAACATACGCAACTGCGTAACCTGTTCCACCAACGCATGGATGATTGCCGAAAATACCCCCGACAGCGACTGTGAAGCCGACCGCGCTGCTGCCTCGGTCGAGGCGTCAATCAGGTCTGCGACGGCTTCGGCTTGTGCCAGATCGAGTTTGTCATTCAAAAATGCCCGGTGAGTGAATTCGCCCGGCTGCGCCATGCGTAAATCGATGTCGGCACCCGCCTCAAGGCAGCGCGCCAACAACATCTGCATTACGACCGGGCCACCGTGACCCTGCAATTCGAGCACGTCTTCGCCGGTGTAGGAATGCGGTGCCTTGAAGTACAACGCCAGGCCCTGATCGATGGTGCTGCCGTCGGCAGCGCGAAAGTTGGTGAAGGTCGCGTGCCGTGGCTGCAGATGGGTGCCCGGAGTGAGTTCACACAGCGCACCAATCATGGTATCGAGATGTTTTCCGGAGATACGCACCACACCAATGCCACCACGACCCGGCGCAGTAGCGATGGCAACAATCGGAGCAGAGTCAGTTTTCATCAAAGAATTTTAGCGTCTGTTGGCGTCTGTTGAGCAGCGCAGCAGCAATAAAAAAAGCCCGTGGCAGAAGACCACGGGCTGTCAGCGAGCAGCGAACGGTCAAGCGGGTGCGGTGGCCGGCTGAAATTGCCTTGAGATTACATACTGCTGCGTGATCGACAGCACATTGTTGACGACCCAATACAGCACCAAACCTGACGGGAAGAAAAAGAACATCACCGAAAAAATGATCGGCATAAATTTCATCACCTTGGCCTGCATTGGATCGGGTGGCGTCGGATTCAGACTGGTCTGAATGAACATCGACACGGCCATCAACACCGGCAAAATAAAAAATGGGTCTGGCGAGGCAAGGTCGTGAATCCAGCCAAGCCACGGTGCGTTGCGCATTTCCACGCTAGCCAGTAGCACCCAGTACAGCGAAATAAATACTGGAATCTGCACCACGATCGGCAAGCAGCCGCCTAGGGGGTTAATTTTTTCAGTCTTGTACAGCTCCATCATTGCCTGATTCATCTTTTGCGGGTCGCCTTTAAAACGCTCGCGAATCGCAGTCATTTTTGGTGTCACCAGCTTCATTTTGGCCATGCTGCGATAACTTGCTGCCGACAGCGGGAAGAATGCCAGCTTGATCAGCACGGTCAGCACAATGATGGTCCAACCCCAATTGCCGAGAAGCTTATGAATTTGCGTCATCAGCCAGAAAATCGGTTTGGCAATAATTGTCAACCAGCCGTAATCCTTGACCAGTTCGAGCCCTGGCGCAGTTTGCTCCAGCACCGCCGATTCTTGCGGGCCGGAATAAAGCTGCGTGTCGATGGAGGTTGTTGCGCCTGGTGCGATGGTACCTAGCGGCACAATGCTGCCTACCGCATACAAATTGGTATCGACCTTCTTGGTGAAGATTTCGCGCGGCGTCTTTGGCGGCAGCACAAGCGCCGAAACAAAGTAATGCTGGATCAATGCGACCCAGCCGCCATCGGCTTTGCGCGCATGTTCTTCTGTGCCTTTTTCAATTTTTTCAAAGTTCAGCTTCTGGAACTTGTCGGTGTCGGTGTAGACCGCCGGCCCGGTAAAGGTACTGTAAAACGATGATTCGCCAAGCGGTTTGCTGCCATCACGCACCAATTGCTCGTAAAGCGAAGGCATGACCGGGGCGGTCCCTGTATTGGTAATGTCATGCTTCAAGTCGATATGGTAATCGCCGTTCTTGAACGTATACGTTTTGGTCAGCTTGACGCCGCCCTGCTCGGCATCCAGAACCAGTTGTACCGCTCCGCTGGCGTCAGGAGTGCGTGCACCTGGCCGTGCGGTGAACACGCTCTTGTGGTTTGGAAATGCACCGCCAATCAAACCGGTTTCCGCCAGATAGGTGCGCGCGGTGGTGTTGTCGAATAACACCACGTTCTTTTGCGTCGTAATTTTTTCCTTGAGTCCGACCAGTTCCAGAAACGGATCGAACCATTTGCCGACGACATTTTCCTTGTGCTTCAATAATTCAAGATGCTTCAGTTCGCCGCCGACGGTATCGATATCGGCCTTGAAGACGTCGGTCGTGATGGTGACAGTTTCACCCTTCACCGCAGCACCGCCAGTCGGGGTGGCGCTGGCACCTGCCACAGCGGTTTCGGCCGTGGCTGCAGAGGCAACCGGTAGATCGGACTTGCCAGTACCGAGCGTCGTATCGATGGCAGGTTTGACCTGCTCGCTCATTCCTGGAAACAACATCGGCGGTTTGCCGTTGTACTGCTGCCATTTGTCCCACAACATCAGCAATGCTAGCGAAAATACAACCCAGAGCACGGTACGTCGGATATCCATAGGAGGTCTGCAGTGAAAAATAAATTTGGTTGAAAATGATTGGTCGGGAGTCAATGATCGCGGCAAGCGCAGTCACTCATTCCGGCAGTATGTGCAGGCGGTGAATCCGTCAGAGGCACCGCATCCAAGCCTCCGGGATGCCACGGGTGGCAGCGCCCGAGTCGTCTGGCCGAGAGGATACCGCCTTTCAGAACGCCGTGCCGGGAAATTGCTTCGGATGCGTACTCCGAACAGGTCGGGAAAAAACGGCAGCGTTGACCGAGATACGGGCTAATGCCTAATTTGTAGGCGCGTAGCATGGCGAGCAACAGCGTTTTGATCATCGGGTTGAAATCGCTAATGGCTGCATGGCAA
>JAYTZV010000263.1:0-3759 GCA_043741695.1 Burkholderiales bacterium | reverse complement strand
CGCACACAAATCGCGCATCATTTCGTGCGTCAACGCATTTCACGGCCGCACACTCTTTACCGTCAGCGTCGGCGGCCAACCCAAATATACCGAAGGCTTTGAGCCACTGCCACCGCAAATTTCGCATATTGCCTACAACGATATTGATGCTGCGTGTGCTGCAATTACCGATGATGTTTGCGCAGTTGTGGTCGAGCCGGTGCAAGGCGAAGGTGGCGTGATACCAGCCGATCGCGCGTATCTGGCAGCACTGCGCGCACTCTGTGATCAGACTGGCGCGCTGCTGATATTCGATGAAGTGCAATGTGGCATGGGCCGCACCGGTACACTGTTTGCCTATCAGCGCTATGGCGTGATCCCTGATGTATTGACGTCGGCAAAAGCACTCGGCAATGGCTATCCGATTGGCGCGATGCTGACTACCAATGCGATTGCCAAGACCTTTGGCGTCGGCTCGCACGGCACCACTTATGGCGGTAATCCGCTGGCGGCGGCAGTCGCATTAAAAGTACTTCAGACCATCAACACTGACTCATTTTTGCAGCGTGTCGATACCGCTGCAGCCCGCCTGCGCATATCCTTGCAGACCATCGCGACTGCCTTTCCCGACATATTCAGCGAAGTGCGCGGCAGCGGTCTGATGCTCGGCATGGTACTGACCGGCGCATGGCGCGGTCGCGCAAAAGAAATCACCAAAGTCGCCGAAGCCCACGGCTTAATGATCCTGATTGCCGGGCCCGACGTGCTGCGCTTTTTACCAGCACTGATTGTCAGCGACGCACAGATCGATCGCGCAGCGCAGTTGCTGCGCGCAGCAATTATTCAGTTACGGGCGGTGCCGCCATGATGCTGGTCCGTCCGGTCGCCATCACCGATATCGATGCGCTTGTGCAGCTCGCAGCCGATGCCATCAGCGGCGTGCACACGCTGCCGAAAAGTGTCGAGGCGATTACTCGCGCCGTGCAGCAATCGATCGATTCGTTTGTTGCCTTCGTCGACTTGCCGAGCGATGCGTCGTACACCTTTGTGCTGGAAGACAGCGCCACCGGAAAGCTGCTCGGTACCGCCGCCATCTCTGCCCGCGCCGGTACCAACGGACCGTTTTTTGCGTTTCGCAACGACGTGATGCAGCAGGTCTCACGTGATTTAAATATCAGCCACAGCGTGCATACATTGACCTTGTGCTCGGGCCTGACCGGCTACTCTCAGCTGTCACGTTTTTATGTCGCCACGCATGATCGCCGGCTTGCGGTATTGCTGTCACGTGCCCGACTGATGTTTGCAGCACTCGCACCGCACCGGTTCAGCGATCGCTTTTTTGTCTCGCTCGCCGGTGTTACCGACGCCGATGGCCACTCGCCATTTTGGGAAGCACTCGGACGCAAATTTTTTCAGATGGATTTTTTGCAGGCCAAGCGTCTGATCGATGGTGCCCGCAATCGCAGCCTGATTGTCGAACTGATGCCGCATTACCCGGTGTACGTGCCGCTGCTACCGAGCGATGCACAAGCCGTGATGGGCCAGGTGCATGCCGACGATCAGTTGCTAATGCAGATTTTGTCGGAAGAAGGATTCGAGCCCGACGAGTTCATTGATATTTTTGATGGTGGACCAATTTTGCAGGCGCACTGTCGCGCATTGCGTGCATTCTCCGCATCGTTGACACGTCGCGCAGTAGCTTCAGCGCAGTCGGGTGGTGCAGATCACTACGTCGTCTGCAACACCGATCAAAACAATTTTCGTGCCGTACTCGTCGATGCATCGGCACTCGATACGTCCGACGACATCGGCTTGTCGCCACAGTTATTGTATAGCTTGCAAATTGCCGTCGGTGACGCTGTTCACTGCGTTAAATCATGAGTAATTCGATGCTGGTAGTGCGCGCCATTACCGAACATGATCTCGACGGATTTTTCGCGCTGGCGTCGCAATCCGGCGGTGGCATGACCACGTTGAAGGCCGATCGCCCGATGCTGGCACGGCGCATTGAAGTCGCTTGCGCTTCCTTTGCCGAGCAGATTGCGCCGACACAGCGCGACTATATTTTTGTGATGGAAGAACCGATCAACAAACGCGTGGTGGGCGTGTGTGCAATCAAGGGATCAGTCGGTCTCGACGAGCCGTTTTATAATTACCGGCTCGGCATGTTGGTGCATTCAAGTACCGAGCTGAATGTGTTTTCGAAAATGGAAACGCTGTACCTGTCCAATGATTTGACCGGTAGTGCTGAATTATGCTCGCTGTTTTTGCATCCCGATTATCGGCACGGTACCAACGGCAAGCTGCTGTCGAAAAGCCGGCTGCTGTTTCTGGCGCAATTCGCGCATCTGTTCCCATCACGTTTGATTGCCGAAATGCGCGGCTTCCAGCGCGACGATGGCACGTCGCCATTTTGGGATCATCTCGGTCGCCACTTTTTCAAAATGGACTTCAATCAGGCCGACGATCTCAGTAGTCTCGGTAAAAAATCCTTCATCGCCGAGCTGATGCCACGTCATCCGCTGTATGTCTCTTATCTGCCGCCGGCTGCGCAGGAGGTGATTGGTATGGTGCATGTGCTGACTGAACCAGCGCGTCGCCTGCTCGAACAGGAAGGGCTGCACTACGAAGGCTATGTCGATATTTTCGACGCAGGACCGGTGCTGCAGGCGCGTATCGGTGCATTACGTGCTGTACGTGACAGCAGAATTTTTGCTGCTGAAATTGCGACGACCGATAGCGAATCATCGGCGCAACCGATGCTGGTGGCGAGTACGTCGCTGGCAGATTTTCGTGTCACGGTTCAGACCGCTGCGATATGCGATGCGCGTCTACCGCTGGCAATGCAGACGCTGCAATTAATCGGCTGCAATGTCGGCGATCCGGTGCGCGCTTTACCTCTGAACCCGAACAAGAGCGCTCATGCGTAATCATTGTATAAATGGCGAATGGATCATCGGTACGGGTGATGCACTGCTGGTCATTCATCCCGCCAACGGCGCAGCGCTGTGGAGCGCCACGCATGCCACCCCCGGTGAAGTTGATGCAGCTTGCAACGCTGCGCGTGGTGCCTTTGCGCACTGGTCAGCGGCACCGCTCGCACAGCGCATTGCAATTGCTGCGCGGTTTCGCGATCTGCTAAACGCCAATGCCGAAGCGCTGGCACAGTTAATTTCACAAGAGGTTGGCAAGCCACTGTGGGAAGCGCGCACCGAAGTCGCCTCGATGGCCGGCAAGGTCGATATTTCAGTGCAAGCACATGCCGCACGTACCGGCACGGTCAGCAATAAGGTGGCGGATGGCGAGGCGGTGTTGCGGCATCGGCCGCATGGCGTCTTTGGTGTGTTCGGTCCGTACAATTTCCCGGGTCACTTGCCGAACGGGCATATCGTGCCAGCGCTCATTGCAGGCAATACGGTTGTGTTCAAGCCTAGTGAATTTGCACCACGCACTGCGGTGAAAACCGTTGAGCTCTGGCAGCAAGCGGGGCTGCCAGCCGGCGTGCTCAATCTGGTCAACGGTGCGCGCGATACCGGTGCTGCGCTGGCGCACAACAGTAAGCTGGACGGCATTTTATTTACCGGCAGTTACCAAACCGGCGCGCTATTGCATCGCCAGTTTGCCGGTCAGCCAGGCAAGATGCTGGCGCTCGAAATGGGTGGCAATAATGCGCTGGTGGTGTGGCACATTGTCGACCAGGATGCAGCGGTCCATCATGCGATCACCTCGGCATTTATCAGTGCCGGGCAGCGTTGCACCTGTGCGCGTCGGTTGATTATC
>JAYTZV010000262.1:0-25913 GCA_043741695.1 Burkholderiales bacterium | reverse complement strand
CGGGTCTGGCGTTAATCGCCAATACCGCGCCAGTTGCCTACGGCGCGCTCGGTGCGCCAGTCATTGCCTTGTCGGCGGTCACTGGCATCGACTTGCTGCAGCTGTCGTCAATGATCGGTCGTCAACTGCCGTTCTTTTCGATTCTGGTACCGTTTTGGCTGATCTGGGCATTCGCCGGTTTCAAAGGCATGCGCGATATCTGGCCTGCCATTTTGGTGGCGGGTGTGGCCTTTGCGGTACCGCAATTTCTGATCTCGAACTTTCACGGTCCATGGCTGGTGGATGTGATCGCGTCGATCGTCTCGATGGGATCGCTGACACTGTTCCTGAAAGTCTGGCAGCCCCGCACCATCTGGACTTCCACCGCGTTGGGTAAGCACAAAGATACGTCGGCTGCTGATGTGCTGCCGTCAGGTGCGCCAGTTTCAGATTCCGCTTTGGCCGGCATCAGTACCGCGCGTGCGTGGATGCCGTGGGTAATCCTGTCAGTGTTTGTTTTTGCATGGGGTATTCCTGCCATCAAAAAAATGCTGGATGGTATCTGGCTGTGGAAATTTGCGGTACCAGGGCTCGACAAACTCATCATGAAGATGCCACCGGTGGCAAAAGAGCCGTTGCTGGAAGCTGCCGTGTTCAATTTCAATGTTCTCTCGATGGCGGGCACCGGCATTTTGGTGTCGGCGCTGGTAGCTGGCTTGCTGATGGGTTACTCGCTGCCGCGCATCGTGCGTGAATATTGGGAAACCATCAAGACGGTCAAGTACTCACTGCTGACAATTTGCGCGATGTTCGGTATCGGTTATCTGACCAAATACTCGGGCCTGGATGCCACGCTCGGTCTGGCGTTTGCGCATACGGGCGTGTTGTATCCGTTGTTCGGTACGATGCTTGGCTGGCTTGGCGTGGCCTTGACGGGTTCTGATACTGCGGCCAACGTACTCTTCGGTAGCCTGCAAAAAACTACTGCGGAACAACTCGGGTTACCGCCGGTATTGATGGCAGCGGCCAATAGCGCTGGCGGTGTGATGGGAAAAATGATCGATGCGCAATCTATCGTGGTCGCTTCAACTGCGACAAAATGGTACGGTCACGAAGGAGATATTTTGCGCTATGTGTTTTTTCATTCGATCGCACTGGCATTCCTGGTTGGTTTGCTGGTGACACTACAGGCGTATGTGTGGCCGTTCATGGCGATGGTCGTACATTGAAGGCGCGGTTCTTTTGAATAACTATAAATCATATAAATAGTTTAAATCCAACCATGACCGGCTCTCGTTATCAGGTAGCCGGTCATTTTTATTTTAGGAGAGCATCGTGATTGTCGAACTACGTATTTACCATTGCGCACCCGGACGTCTGCCGGCATTGAATCAACGCTTTGAAAACATCACGCTCAAATTTTGGGAGCAATACGGTATTCGCCAAATCGGTTTCTGGACAAATCTGGTCGGCCCGAGTAATCAGACGCTGACCTACATGCTGGAGTGGGAAAGTCTCGCCGAGCGTGATCAGAAATGGAATGCGTTCGCCACCGATTCCTCTTGGCTGGCACAACGCGCCGCTTCGGAGGCAGACGCGATCATTGTCGAGCGCATCGAAAACCAGTTACTCATGCCAACGAGTTTTTCCGCTCTGCGCTGAAATAGTACGCTTGTCTCCGCGACGCGTGCCGTCACGAATGGATGCGCATCGACTGCACGCGCATTCAGTTGATCTTTCTTTTTCTCTCGCTTTACCTTCCCTTTTTCTTTTTCTCTGCGCCTACAGAACTTGAAGTGCATGCTATTTCGCCTGTGCTCAACAGTAATTTCCTTCATGCGTTTTTCATTCCACTGACTATTTAGTGTCGCGAGTAATAGTTTTTTGCCATCGCGATAAAACATCGCCTATGTGAATTATTTATGCTGTAAGTGGAACATAATGTACTCGCGAGTACTTACCACGACGCTATGTTCGGTTCCGTACATACCTGACCAAGTGAGCGCGGATACTCGGGCCTGTACGAAAGTTAACGAAAAGATGCATTGGCATTTGCAGCCTGCAACGATGCGCATTGGCAAGCGACTGCTCGTAAGGCACCGACTGTTTTTGAAACCGACACAAAAGAGAGAAAAAATGACTAACAATATCAACAATAAATTCAGCGGACGGATATGGGGTGTCATGCTGATAGTAAGCGGCCTCGTCGCTGGTTGCGGAGGCGGCGGTGGAAGAGACCCGATCCTCGGTAACGGCGGCGATGCAGTTGTCGCACCACCAACGGGCACCACGCTGCCGCAAGTGATTTCAACTTTTCCAGTAACAACGCCCCCCGGTCCAACGCCGAGCACACCAGCCAATTCATCAATCCTCGCCGCATTTAGTAAGGATATGGCAGCTGCAACCATTAATAATTCAAGTTTTACGCTCAGCTGTGCTGCGCCATGCGTTGCACCTGCGGGCACAGTCAATTACACAGCAAGCAGTCGCAGTGCTACCTTCGCGCCGCTTGCTCCGCTGCAGGTAGGTGCGACATACACCGCTACAGTAACAATGGCTGCCACCGATACCGCGGGTAATCATCTTGCCGGTAACCAGGCACCATTGCCTGCATCGAGCGACTACAAATGGACGTTTGTCGCCAGTGCGCCAACCGCAGCCGGAATTATTACAGTAGCATCGACGAATCCTGCCTCGAATGCGACGCTGATCTGCCCAACCGGCTCTATCAACGCCACCTTTACGGTGCCGAACGGGCTACGACTCGATCCAAGTTCAGTGAATGCATCGACTTTCACGCTCAACAATGCGGCAGTGCCCAACGCGCCAGTGCCCGTTGCTGCGAGTTCGATTTCAGTTGATGCAGCAACCGGCACGATTGCAAGCTTCCAGCCGGCGGCGACGTTAGCGTCGAACACGTTGTATACGGTCGTATTAAAAAATGGCAGCGCCGGCATCAAGGATCTGGCCAACCCGGCAGATACGTTGGCACCGCCCGATTACACGTGGAACTTCACGACCGGCGATGCATCTTCATGTAAAGCACCGACGCCGATTCAACTCGGTAGTGCATCAACCTTTGGCACCTTCGGTGGCACTGCAGGCATGACAAATAGTGGATTGTTATCGTTGATCAATGGCGATATCGGTACGACCGCGGTATCGACAGCGGTAACCGGATTCCACGATGTCGGCCCTGGTTGCACCTACACGGAAACCCCGCTGAATGCCGGTCTGGTCAACGGCCGAATTTTCACCGCAGCTCCGCCACCAACGGCGGCCTGTCCTTCGGAAGGAAATGCGACCACGTTCTCAATTGCGAGCAAGGCTGCGGGTGATGCATTAATCGCCTACAACGCACTGGCCGCACTTCCCGCCGGATCGGACCAGAAAGCTGGCAGTCTGGATAACCTGAAGTTGGCACCTGGTGTCTATACTGCGGCAGCAGGCTCGTTCACCTTGCAAAACAATCCGTTGACGCTCGATGCGCAAGGTAATCCAAACGCAACATTTGTATTCCAGATGGCTTCGTCACTGACGGTGGGTGGTCCAGGTGCAGCATTCCCACAAAGTGTGATTCTGATTAACGGTGCGCAAGCCAAGAATGTGTTTTGGCAGGTTGGTAGCCAAGCGACCATCAACGCGGGTGGTGGCGGCACGATGGTCGGTACCATCATTGCGAAAAGCGGTATCGTATTTTCGACCGCTGGTAGCGTCAATCCGGTAACGCTGAATGGTCGAGCACTGTCGCTTGGTGCATCGGTAACGCTGGTCAATACCAAAATCACCGTTCCTGTGCCGTAATCTCTTCCCACCGCCTGCAGTTGGTTGCGACTACTGCGGGTGGCAGGACAAAATGAATAACGTGACCGACAGCCGATTAATCGCTGTCGCGAACGGTCAAATTAAAAAATCATGTCGGAGAAGACCATGCATTTAAACACCTCATCAGGCAAACGCAGTCACGTAACATTGGCAGTAATTGCTGCGGTGGCAGCACTCGCCAGTCCACTCGCCAATGCTGACGACACCGGCTGGTATAGCGGCGTCAATGTCGGACGTTCTCGCGCAAAAATCGACGATCCCCGCATCAGTGCGGGCCTGCAGCGCGGCGGTTTTGCAAGTAGTTCAATCGTCGACGACGATCGCGCTACTGGATTCAAACTCTATGGCGGTTACCAGTTCAATCGCTATTTCGCGCTCGAAGGTGGTTATTTCGATCTGGGTAAATTTGGCTATAGCGCCACGACTGTTCCGGCAGGCACGCTGCGCGGCGATATTCGTCTGAAAGGCTTGAATCTGGATACGGTCGGTATCTTGCCGATTACCGACAAACTATCTGCATTCGGCCGCGTCGGCGTGGCCTATGCTGATGCGCGTGATACGTTTACTGGTACCGGCGCGGTGAATGTGCGTACCGGATCGGCCCGCAAGCATGAAGCCAATCTCAAGTTCGGCGTCGGCATGCAGTATGCCTTTACCGATGCATTGGCAATGCGCGTCGAAGCCGAGCGCTATCGGGTTAATGATGCGATCGGTAATCGCGGTGATGTCGATCTTGTCTCGCTCGGATTACTGTATCGCTTCGGCCCACGTGCAGCACCCGTGGCAATGACAACCGTGATGCCTGAGCCAGTTGCCGTGGTCGTTCCAGCGCCAGCGCCGGCTCCAGTCGTCGCTGCGCCGCCACCGCCTCCAGCGGTTAAAAAAGTAAGTTTTTCGGCAGATTCCTTGTTTAATTTTGGCAAGTCGAACATGACGACAACAGGCCATCAAGCGGTTGCGCAATTTGCCACCGACATCAAGGGCACGGATTACGACACGATCAAAGTCACCGGGCATACCGACCGCATCGGCTCGCACGCGTCGAATCTGAAGTTGTCGCAACGCCGCGCCAAAGCGGTGAAGGAAGATCTGATCGATGCAGGTGGTATTCCCGCAAGCAAAATTACCGCGGTCGGTGTCGATGGTGCCGATCCAGTGACTAAACCGGGGGACTGCAAGGGTCGCAAAGTGACGCCGAAATTGATTGCCTGCCTGCAGCCTGACCGTCGGGTCGATATCGAAGTGTCCGGTACCAAATAACCTGTAGCGCACTCATGCGCTACACGGTGTGTATAAACCTGCGATCGGCTATGTCGCAGGTTTTTTTTGACGTGACATCAATGTCGGGCAACTGCTTTTCTGCCGGCATGCGCTATCCTTGCATCCCGTTGCCGTTGGGTTTACTCTTTCGCGCGTTCATCAATAAACATGCGGCCGGTTTCGTTAGGGTGCCAACCCTGCCGACGTTGCGCGACAAATGCGCCTATTTTTAGGAAAAACACCATGTTGAATACCGCCCGTGCGACCCATGCGGTTGCTGTTGCTCCACATCATTTGGCTGCGCAATCAGCACTGGCTGTCATGCGTGAAGGCGGTAACGCAATAGAAGCCATGGTAGCGGCAGCAGCGACCATCGCTACTGTGTATCCACATATGAACGGTATTGGCGGCGATTCGTTTTGGGTGATTTTACCGCCGGGTGGCGCGCCGATTGCCATTGATGCCTGCGGACCTGCAGCGCAAGGCGCCAGCATCGACGCGTATCGTCAGCGCGGTTTGAGTGCAATTCCAGTGCGCGGACCACTAGCGGCAAACACGGTCGCCGGCACCATCGGCGGTTGGCACGCAGCAACCGTGCTGGCAGCAGAACTCGGTGGCACGACGCCGGTGTCGCGCTTGCTGGCCGATGCGATTGGCTATGCAGAAAACGGCGTACCAGTTACGGTCAGTCAGCAAAATGCCACGGCGGCAAAATTTGCCGAGCTGAAAGATCAGCCGGGATTTTGTGACCAGTTCCTGATTAACGGAGAACTTCCGAAAGCAGGCCAACGATTTGTTCAGCCGCGCCTTGCACGCACCTTGTCGATGCTGGTACGCGATGGCCTCGATAGCTATTATCGCGGCCCGCTTTCGAAGGAGATCGCCACCGATTTGGCGGCGGTCGGTTCACTGGTCACCGGTGACGACCTGGCTGCCTGTCATGCCAAGCGCACCGTGCCGTTGCATCTGGCGCATTCGCAAGGCGATCTATACAACATGACGCCACCAACGCAGGGCGTGGTGTCACTGACGATTTTGGGATTGCTCGATCGGGTCGGCTTGTCAAAAGTGGAGGCCGACAGTGCCGACCATGTGCACTTGGTTGTAGAGGCGACCAAGCGCGCATTCCGCATCCGCGATGCGCATGTGACCGATCCGGCCGAGATGGCGGTCGACGCGCAGCAATTGCTCGACGACGCGCACCTCGATGCGCTGGCCGCCGACATTCGCCTAGATCAAGCTGCCGCATGGGGGCAGGGCAAGGGACCGGGCGATACCATCTGGATGGGCGTGATCGATCAAAACGGCTTGGCCGTGTCATTCATCCAAAGCATTTATCACGAGTTCGGCAGCGGCGTGGTGCTGCCGACCACCGGCATCAACTGGCAAAATCGCGGCGCATCATTCAGTCTCGATGCCGCGCATTTGCTGGCACTTAAGCCCGGTAAAAAACCGTTTCATACCTTGAATCCTGCTGCAGCACGTCTGAAAGATGGTCGCGTGATGGTGTACGGCACGATGGGAGGGGATGGTCAGCCGCAAACGCAGGCGGCAGTATTTACGCGCCACGTGGTGTTCGGCCAGCCGTTGCAAACATCGGTGACTGCACCGCGTTGGCTGCTTGGTCGCACCTGGGGTCAGAGTTCGGATACGCTAAAGCTGGAGCAGCGCTTCCCGCAGGCGGTGGTCGATGAATTGGCGCGGCGTGGTCACGATGTTGAAGTATTGCAAGCGTACGATGAAACCATGGGACACGCCGGCGCCATCGTACGACATCCCGATGGCATGCTGGAAGGGGCGACTGATCCGCGCTCCGATGGCGGTGTTGCCGCTTGGTGAGCCACGCCTGATCAGTCACTGCATCAGGTGAGCGATGCCTGCTTGCCGCGAGCCGCAACCGGCGTGGTGAATGGTACGGCCAGCAACGGTGCGCAATGTTACGGCGTATTTTTTTATCGTCATGCGCAAAATGCCCAGCCCGGGTTGACCGGGTATTGCAGACCTTGTCTAATGCAGCCCTACCAGCATGCAAGCTGGCAGGGCTGCGGACAATAGAGACTTGCAGCCTTAGTCGGCGTCACAGTACTTGCACAGTATTTCTAAGCGGCAAACAGAGGAATTCAGATGGGCGCAACACCACCACAAACATCCGCGCAATCACCGGTAAAAGGCGAGCGTACTGTACTGGATGAAGCACATATCGGCGACATACAAGGCGCGTTCGGCACGATCGAACACGGCGATGAAGGCGCGCGCAAAAATATCGGCGCGCGTTTGCGCACGCTACTTGCCATTCTCGGCCCCGGCCTGATCGTGATGGTCGGCGACAACGACGCCGGTGCGTTCGGCACCTATGCGCAAGCCGGACAAAATTACGGGTACACGTTGCTATGGACGCTGATCCTGCTGATTCCGGTGCTGTATATCAATCAGGAAATGGTCGTACGCCTCGGCGCAGTCACCGGCGTTGGCCATGCGCGCCTGATTCTTGAGCGCTTTGGTAAATTTTGGGGCGCGTTCAGCGTGATCGATTTATTTTTGCTCAATGCGCTCACCATCGTCACCGAATTCATCGGCATTGATTTGGGTTTGCATTATTTAGGATTGCCGACCGTACCCGGCGTAATCATCTCAGCCATCATCATCATGTTCGCGGTCAGCACTGGCAGTTTTCAGCGCTTCGAGCGCTTTGCGATGTGCCTGGTCGGTGGCACTCTGATCATGATTCCGATGTATTTCATGATTGGTCCGCCGATCGCAGAGGTGGCACGCCACACCTTTATTCCCGGCATTCCGCATGACGGCAAATTAAGCGATGTGATGCTGCTCATCATCGGTATTGTTGGTACCACGGTCGCACCGTGGCAATTATTTTTTCAGCAAAGTTACGTGATCGATAAACGTATCACGCCGCGCTATATTCGCTACGAACGCATCGATTTGGCGTTTGGTATCAGCGTGGCAATTTTTGGTGCGCTCGCGATCATCGCTTGCGCCGCCTTCGCCTTCAAAGATCATCCCGAGTTTGGCCATTTTGCCGATGTGGGAGCAGTCGCTGTCGGCATGGAAAAATACTTTGGAAAAGTTGCCGCCAGCATGTTTGCGTTTGCGCTGATCGTCTCGTCGATCATCGGCGCCTCGGCGGTGTCACTGTCGACCGCCTACGCGCTCGGTGATGTCCTGTCGCTGAAACATTCATTGCATCGCAAGCCGTCGGATGCGAAAGGATTTTACGCAGTGTATTTTGCGCTGATCGTGATTTCTGCAGCGCTCGTATTGACGCCGAATATGCCGCTCGGCTTGCTGACTTCGGCGGTACAAACCCTTGCGGGTGTGCTGTTGCCGAGTGCGACAGTATTTTTGCTGCTGCTCTGTAACGACAAGGATGTGCTGGGACCGTGGGTCAATGGTCGCGGTGTGAATTTGTTCACCGGTGGCATTGTCGCGATTTTGGTGATGCTGTCGATTATTCTTACTGCTGCAGTCGTCTTTCCTGACATCAGTGCCAGGCAGATCGAATTAATTTTGTTGACCGGTGCCGGACTCGGCATCGTCATCACCATCTTTGTACTCGTCGCGGCCGCAACATCGAAAACGGTACAGCATGTGCAAAGGCTGAGTCGTAGCGATAAAGACGATTGGCGCATGCCGCCATTGTCGACGTTGGCGCCAAAAAAAATCAGTCCGCTGAATCGACTCTGGATGGGCGTCTTGCGCGGCTATCTTTTACTTGCCGCGGGCTTGGTGCTGGTACGTATCGTTTCGCTGGCGATGGGTTGGTTACATTGATATTGGAGCACCGCAAGGTATCATCGTGCGCGGCGTTATCACCTGCACACGTGTTGGGCCAATACATGTCACCCTTGTTGACCCGGGACAGGGTTCTCGCCATCATGGCGGCTGCGCGATCAGTACGATGCTGCAAACCAAAAACTTTTTGCCAAGTTAGACAAAAAAATAACCGTTGAAATGAGCTGTAATGAACAATGAAAAAACAAAAAGCGGCGTCGCTGCTCTGACCGTCGCGGCCATCGGTATCGTCTACGGCGACATTGGTACGAGTCCCTTGTATGCGCTGAAAGAAGTTTTTTCTAAAGACAATGGCGGTGTCGAACTCAATCACGTCAACATCCTCGGGGTCGTTTCGCTGATCCTCTGGGGGCTGACCGTTGTGGTCTCGCTCAAATACGTGATGTTGATCCTGCGTGCCGACAACCGTGGCGAAGGCGGCATTATGGCGCTTCTGGCGCTGGCGCTTGTGTCAGTGCGGGATCGACCAAAGTGGATCATGCCATTGACGCTGGTCGGAGTCGTCGGAGCGTCGCTGTTTTTTGGCGACGGGGTTATCACTCCGGCGATCTCGGTATTGTCGGCAGTCGAAGGTATCGAGCTGGCCACACCGGCGTTTAAACCGTACATTGTGCCGATTACAGTGGTTATCCTAATCGCGTTGTACTTCGCACAAAGCAAAGGCACCTCGGGGCTCGGTAAGTTGTTCGGCCCGATCATGTTGTTGTGGTTCGTCATTCTGGCGGTGATGGGTGTAATTAATATCGCCGCTTCCCCACAAATTCTGGTCGCACTTAATCCTCTCTATGCGCTTGAGTTTTTATTCCAGCATCGCTGGCTGGCGTTCATTGCGCTTGGCGCGATCGTGCTGGCATTCACCGGTGCCGAAGCCTTGTACGCAGACCTCGGCCATTTTGGTCGTCGACCGATTCGCCTGGCGTGGTTTTTCATTGTGTTTCCGTCGCTCGCATTGAATTATCTGGGACAGGGTGCTATTTTGCTCAGCCATCCGGAAGCACTGGATAATTTGTTCTTCCAACAGCTTGGCGCGTGGAGTATTTATCCGCTGGTGGTGCTCTCAACAGTGGCAACGGTAATTGCTTCGCAAGCGACGATTTCGGGTACGTTCTCAATGACCCAAGAAGCGATCTCGCTCGGATTTTTCCCGCGCATGAAAGTCGTTCACACCTCGGCGGAAGAAGCGGGACAAATTTACATTCCGTTGGTGAACTGGCTGCAACTGGTCGCAGTGCTGCTGGCAGTCGTCGGCTTCGGCTCCTCCACCAATCTCGGCGCGGCCTACGGAATCGCGGTCACCGGAACGATGTTGACAACCACGGTACTGACATTTTTTGTGCTGCATTTCGGCTGGAAATATCGTCTGGTACCAGCGCTGCTGGCGACCGGATTTTTTCTCGCAATCGACCTCGTTCTGTTTTCGGCAAATACGCTGAAGATCACACACGGCGGCTGGTTTCCGCTCGTGCTCGGGGCGGTCGTATTCACTACGATGATGACCTGGAAGCGCGGCCTTGAACTGGTCACTGTAAAGCTCACTGAAAACGCAATTCCGTTGCAGCAGTTCCTTGATTCGCTGCTGGAATTTCCACCGGCCCGAGTCGAAGGCACCGCAATTTTCATTCGTCGTATTTCCGATGGCGTGCCGCATGCGATGCTTCACAATCTGATTCACAACAAGGTACTGCATCACAAAAATATATTTCTGACGGTGCACCAAGAACCGTTGCCGCGGGTACCCCCAGAGCAGCGTATTTCGATGACCGACCTGGGTCACGAGTGTTATCAGGTCGACGTCAAATACGGCTTCAAGGATGCGCCTGATGTGCCGGAAGCGTTGCGAAATTGCAGCGTCGACGCGCTGCATTTCAGTCCGATGGAGACTTCGTACTTTGTCTCGCGGCAGACAATATTGCCATCGGCTGCTGTGGGTATGGCGATGTGGCGCGAGCAGATTTTTGCAGCGATGTATCGCAATGCGCGCGACACCGCGTATTATTTCCGCCTGCCGACCAACCGGGTCATCGAGCTCGGCACCCAAATCGAAATCTGACACGACAATAAAAACGATGAATTTCCCTGTCAAAAAACATGCAGTACTGGCTGCGATAGCCATGCTCGCATCTTCCATGCCAGCGTTGGCCGAGCCGCCGCAGGGCTTTTCGCTGATCGCGTCGACGCCGCTCAATCAGACCTGGTTAAACGCCGGTTTTTATTCGTATCATTTCCAGCGCGACAAAGGTCTCAACAATAGCAATCCAGGCCTCGGCATCGAGCAACGCGTGTCGACTGTAACCTCGCTGACCGCTGGCCGCTTCTACAATAGCGATCGCCGTTATTCGAATTATGTGGGCGTCTACTATCAGCCGATTGCGCTTGGTCCTGTGCGTCTCGGTGCGGTGGTTGGCGCCTTTAACGGCTACCCGAAAATGCGCGACGGTGGCTGGTTTCCCGCACTAATTCCAGTGGCTTCGATCGACTATCAATCGTTTGGATTAAATATCGCTTTCGTGCCCAGCTATCGGGATCGCTTGTATGGCGCAGTAGCTTTGCAGTTGAAGTTGAAAGTGTTCGATTGATCCAGTGAGCCGATTATTCAAACAGTTTTGATGACAATTTCCTGTTCATGCAATCGCGGTCATTGAGCAAGCCGAAAATTTCGATACCTTTTTTTGAAAACTACCATGACCACTCATAAAATCGCAGTTATCGCCGGCGACGGCATCGGTAACGAAGTCATGCCTGAGGGCTTGCGGGTGCTGGAGGCTACGGCACGTCGCTTCGGTATCTCGCTTGAATTCACCACCATGCCGTGGGCGAATTGTGACTATTACCTGCAGCATGGTCAGATGATGCCGTCGGACTGGTTCGAACAACTCAACGGTTTCGAAGCGATTTATTTTGGTGCTGCAGGCTGGCCAGACAAGGTTCCAGATCATATTTCGCTGTGGGGGTCGCTGATCAAGTTCCGGCGTGACTTCGACGAATATGTGAACTTGCGACCGGTGCGTTTGATGCCCGGTGTGGCTTGTCCACTGGCCAATCGCAAGCCGGGTGAGATCGATTTCTATGTGGTGCGTGAAAATACCGAAGGTGAATATTCGTCCATCGGCGGGCGCATGTTTGAAGGCACCGATCGTGAATTCGTCGTGCAACAATCGGTATTTTCTCGCAACGGCACCGACCGTATTTTGAAATATGCGTTCGATCTGGCGCAGAGCCGTCCGAAAAAACATCTGACCTCGGCCACAAAATCGAACGGTATTTCCATCAGCATGCCGTACTGGGATGAACGTGTCGAGGCGATGGCATCGCAGTATCCCGACGTGCGTTGGGATAAATACCATATCGATATTTTGTGTGCGCGCTTTGTGCTCAGTCCGGAGCGTTTTGATGTCGTGGTTGGATCGAACCTGTTCGGCGATATCTTGTCTGATCTCGGTCCGGCCTGCACCGGCACCATCGGTATCGCGCCCTCTGCCAACTTGAATCCTGAACGCAAATTCCCCTCGCTGTTTGAACCAGTGCACGGCTCGGCGCCCGATATCTTTGGTAAAAATATCGCAAACCCGATTGGCATGATCTGGTCCGGCGCGATGATGCTCGACTTCCTCGGTAATGGCGACGCCAACTACCGCGCCGCGCATGATGCGATTTTGAAGGCAATCGAAACGGTGCTGGTGCAAGGGCCGACCACGCCCGACCTCGGCGGCAGCGCCAACACGACCGATGTCGGTAAGGCGATCGCTGCGCAGATTGGATGATCAACGGCACTGATCCGCTCGGGTCACCACTGACTGCGGCAATGACGTCGCGTGCGCCGATGGAGTCGGCAGTGGCTACAGAGTCAGCGACGTCGGCCACGCAGGCAGTTCCGCTAAGCGCAATCGTTGCACTCTCGTGCGCGGCTTTCGGCAGCGGTATTTCATTACGCGTTACCGATCCTTTGCTGCCACGTTTATCGAGTGACTTCGGTGTGTCGCTCGGCAGCGCTTCGTATGTCATTACCTGCTTCGCAGTGGCTTACGGCGTGGCGCAATTATTTTTCGGGCCGGTCGGTGATCGGTTCGGTAAATATCTAGTGATCGCGTGGGCATGCGTGGCAAGTGTGTTTGCTGCGCTTTTGTGTGCGCTTGCACCGAGCTTCGCCACGTTGCTGGCGGCGCGGCTGGTGGCCGGTGCCACGGCGGCAGCGGTGATTCCCTTGTCGATGGCGTGGATCGGCGATGTCGTGCCCTACGATCAGCGACAGCCTGTATTGGCGCGCTTTCTGATCGGTCAGATTCTCGGCTTGTCGAGCGGGGTTTTTCTCGGTGGCTTTGCCGCCGATCATGCGAGCTGGCGGCTGCCGTTTTTTTTGGCAGCCGCTTTATTTGCCGTGATCAGCATGGTGCTGTTTTCTGCCAACCGCCGTTTGCCGGCGCATGCGCGCGTGATGCGCAAGGCAAACGGCAGTGCACTGGTGCGCATCGTCACTGACTTTACCCATGTGCTATCGCGACCGTGGGCGCGCGTGGTGCTCGGTACCGTTTTTCTGGAAGGCGCTTTTCTGTATGGCGCGTTCGCCTTCATTGCCTCGCACCTGCATCGTGTGTATCAACTCTCGCTCTCTACGGCCGGCGCATTGCTGATGCTGTTTGGTGCGGGCGGTTTTCTGTACGCGGTCTGTTCCCGATTGTTGTCCACGCGGCTGGGTGAGCCCGGACTGGCTGTTGGCGGTGCATTGATTTTGCTGATGTCGCTGCTGATGACCGGGCTTGCTCCGGTCTGGTGGTGGGCAGCGCCCGGTTGTTTTTTTACTGGCCTCGGTTTTTATATGTTGCACAACACCTTGCAAATGAATGCGACGCAGATGGCACCGGAGCGACGCGGCGTCGCAGTGTCGGCATTCGCCTCGTGTTTTTTTATGGGGCAGTCGGTCGGCGTCGGTCTCGCCGGTCTGCTGGTAGAGCGGCGTGGTACGCCAACCGTCATCGTGCTAGGCGCGATTGGTGTTTGCACGGTTGGACTTAATTTCTGGCGTTTGCTGCGGATTAAAACGGCGCGCTCACACGCCTGATTGCATCGTTTCATCCTGAGCAATCTCAACCGACGTTTCGGTATCGATAAAAAACCGGTAGCCGGTGCGGGTTGACTTGGCCGCATACATGGCACTGTCGGCATTTTGCAGCAAGCTTTCACTGTCGGTACCATCTCGCGGAAACAGCGCAATGCCGATCGATGCGCCCACCAGAGCCGACGTTCCATTGACTGAGAAAGGCGTGTTGAAAGCACTGACCACGCGTGCTGCGATCTGCGCTGCCTGATCTTCGCCGTCGATCTTGTCGAGCAATACCGTGAACTCATCGCCACCCAATCGCGCCACGCGATCGCCAGGCCGCATCAGCGCCTGCAGCCGATCGGCGACCGCGCGCAGCAAGCTATCTCCGGCCGAGTGACCGAGCGTATCGTTGACGACTTTAAAATCATCCAGATCGACAAACAATACCGCCAGTTTTTCTGCATTGTGTGCCGCGCGGTTCAACATGGCAGGTAAAGATTTAGTCAGCCAGTAACGATTGGGCAGACCGGTCAGTTCGTCGTGTGTGGCGCGGCGCGAAAGTTCGTTATGGTGAAGCACGCGCTCGGTAATGTCGCTGAGCGTGACTGCAATACCTTCGTAGGTACGGGCGTGTTTGAGATGCAGCCACTTCGCCGTCATTTTGCTTTCGGGTAGCACCGCATAGTCACTTTCACCTTCGTCATCGAAATCCATTTGCACGCCGGCCGCAACCACGGTGTCACGGTAGGGCGTATTCCCGTAGAGATCGGTAATTGTTTTGCCGAGTAGCGTTGCGCGCGAATGATGGTACAAATTCGCACCGCGTTCATTGCAATCGACGATGCGAAAGTCGACCACGGTGCCAGTTCGGTTATAAACGCGCTTCCACAAATAAAAACCATCCTTACCGTTCTCGGTGGCCAGCCGATAGGCCATGCGGATATGCGACTCGATTTTACGTCGAGGATGCGCATCGACCGTCAGCAGCCAGGCAAAAAGACAAAAAAATGCGATCAGTAAAGCGGCTGTAGCCAACAGATCACGACCTGCCCGCGCATTTGCATGCAATGGCCGCAGCAGCTCCTGCTCTGATAGACCGATCATTGCCTGGTAAGGATAGTTAGTCAGCGTCTTTATTGCGGCATAGCGAGGCTGACCGTCTACAAAGCAGCTGCCGTCAAGCCGCACCGGCTGCGCTGCGACGCGACACGGGGCGCTGTGGATTGTCTGCAATTGTGCAGCGCTCGCCAGCAGGGTATCGATTACGGCAAAGCGGGCATTGCCATTATTGTCCAGTAGCGCCTTGAAACCCTGTTTTCCAAAAGCCGGGTCATCCGACAGCGGCGCAAAAAAATCCTGGTGCAGTACCGCTACGATGACGCCGTCGAAAGTACCATCCGGGCGGTTCAGCCGGCGAGTCAGATGTACGACCATTTGCTGCGATAGTCTGCCCATCGTCGGTTGGCTAATCGAGAGCGCATTATCGGCATGTTGGCGATGCTGCCTGAAATAGTCGCGATCCGAAAAATCATCGTTCGCAGGTAATGGGAGCACGCTGCTTTTGACGTGGCCATCAGCACCGATGATGGTGAACATTTGGAGCCGTTCAGTGGTAAAAATACCTTGCTCGCGTAGATTTTCCAGACGCACCGTGCCGCCTGAGAATTCCCAATCGTGTTTGATGTAGGCCGTGAGTTGATCGAGCTTGTCGAGCGTGCTGGACAGCTGGCGGGCATATGACTGCGCCAATACGTCGGCATTGTGAAGCGCGCTGATTTGCATCGAGTTGTGCTCGCGTGCCTCGCGCGTCTGCTCAAGCTGCCATAAACCTGCTACAGCGAGAACACAGAGCGCTGGCCAGAGCAGCATGAGCAGCCATTGGCCTGACAGATCAGAAAACAACGAACGCATCAGCTTGAACGGCGATCGCATGGTGTACGAAATGGTCGACAGGGCCGGCTCTAGGAAAATCATGCGCAGAGAGCGCGGAATTCAGGCATTGGTTACGTTTGGTAACACCGTCAGCGGTCGATATTACGTTTCTAATACGCTTTCAGCAGGAAAAATTTTGTCAATTTTTTATTACATTTAATTCACATTAATTAAAAAAAACCGTCCGTTCTTTCAACCGCATTCCTGTCTCCGTCGTCAGGTTTTGTGCTTCGTTGCGTGCGTTGCGTGCGATGCGTGAACAGCGCTGACCAATTCACGCCGGTGCGCGCGGTTCCCGAGTGCGCACGCTACTTCTATGCAAATTCTTACCCTATTACCGATAGTGCTGTGGTGCGCGCGTTGTATCGCACACATTGAAAGCCAGCCCATCTGCCTGAAGTAAGCGCATCCCTAGTCGATCTTCGCGCCAGATGCTTTCACGACCTTGGCCCACTTTGCGGTTTCGGATTTGATGAAAGCGGCAAACTGCTCAGGCGTATTGCCGACGGGATCGGCACCTTGCGCAACCAGCTTGGCATTGACCGCGGGCGACAACAGTGCACGCGAAATTTCCTGCTGCAGCTTGTCTACGATGTTCTTTGGCGTGCCGGCGGGTGCCACAATACCAAACCAGGAACTAGCTTCGTAGTTGGCCAACTCGCCACCTGTTTTTGAAATTGGCAATACACCGGGCAGGGCAGGCGAGGCTTTGTTACTGGTCAGTCCGAGTGCACGCAATTTGCCCGATTTAATGAACGGCAGTGCCGACGGCAGATTGTCAAACATCACATCAGCTTGACCGCCGATCAGATCGGTAATGGCCTGCGCCGAACCACGGTAGGGAATATGCACCATGAAGGTTTTTGTTTCGGTCTTGAACAACTCACCGGCCAGATGGATCGAGGTGCCGTTGCCGCTCGATGCCATGTTCAGTTTTCCAGGATTGGCTTTCAGGTAATTAATAAAGCTGCGCACATCGGTGATCTTGTTTTTGTCAGCCAGCGCCACGTTCAGTACCAGCACATTCGGCACGGCAGCAACCAGCGTCACTGGGGCAAAATCCTTGATCGGATCGAACGGTAATTTTGCGTAAAGCGATTGATTGATCGCATGGGTACCAACCGTACCCATCAACAACGTATAACCGTCGGCAGGCGATTTCGCCACCACTTCGGTACCGATGTTGCCGCCTGCACCAGCGCGGTTTTCCACGATCACCGATTGCCCGAAACTCTTGGTCAGTTCGGCGCTGACTGCACGCGCCAGAATATCCGTAGTGCCGCCGGCAGGAAACGGCACGATCAATTTGATCGGTCTCGATGGATAGGTCTGTGCCTGTACGCTGGCCGTGGACATAACGAGCATCAGAGCGGTGAATGCCGAGTAGATCAATTTCATGCAGAGATTCCTTCCAGAGTAATTGGCGCCGCGATCGCAGTGTCTCGATCGATTTCGCAGACGATTGTACATGCAGAAAAATGCATGACAACGCGTGACGTGCATCGTCGATTTTATTTTTAGTGCAGACAGTGTGTCGTTTGCAAGGGATGCTTGGTATCATCATCGCCGTATCACAAGCCAGACTGGAACACAGCTGCGGCGTCGCAGTGATATCGGTCGGCAAGTTAACGATACAAGATAAAAAAATAAACGATATTGGAGACAGCATGGCAGTGCAGTGGAAAATCAATCCGTACCACAAGGATTATTACGGCGGCGGCTTGATGATGCTGATCGGCCTTGGCGCCGTACTGCAAGGATTGACCTACCGGGTCGGCAGCCTCAGCAAGATGGGGCCGGGATTTTTTCCGGTGGCGTTGGGTGTATTGCTGGCACTGAATGGTGCTGTCATTGCCGCCACCGCACATCGCGGTGTGGTCATTGACAAAGATGCTGACAAACCGCCCGAGTGGCGCGGCTGGTTCTGTATCACTGGCTCGATCATTGCCTTTATTGTGTTGGGCAGATACGGTGGTTTGGTCCCGGCAACGTTTGCCGTGGTGTTCATCTCGGCGATGGGTGACCGGCAAAACACCGTCTTGAAAGCGATCGCTCTCTCGCTGGTGATGGTTGCAATTTGCGTGCTCGTTTTCTGGTGGGCACTCCACATGCAGTTTCCACTTTTCCGCTGGGGTTAAGCATGATTGGTCAAGCCTTGACGGACCTGTGGCACGGCTTTGGTGTCGCGCTCGAATTGCATAATTTGATGTGGTCATTTTTTGGTGTGCTGATCGGAAATCTGATCGGCGTGCTGCCCGGTATGGGCGCGCTGTCGGCAATTTCGATGCTGCTGCCACTGACCTACACGATGCATCCAATCCCCGCCATCCTGATGTTGGCCGGGATTTTTTATGGCTCGCAATACGGCGGCGCGATCGGTGCAATTTTGCTGAATTTACCGTGCCATCCGCCGCATGCAGTGACCTGTCTGGATGGCTATCCGCTAACCAAGCAAGGCAAGGGCGGCACCGCACTCGGTATCACGATGATCGCCTCGTTTTTTGCTGCATCGTTCGGCATCATCGTGATGATTTTTGCGTCGCCGCTACTGGTCAGTATTGCCTTCAAATTTGGTCCGACTGAAATTTTTTCGATCATGCTGCTCGGCTTGCTGTGCGGCGGCACGATGTCGAAAGGCTCGCCGCTGAAAGGCGTGGCGATGACGATTGTCGGCCTGATGATTGGCATTGTTGGTACCGACGTGAATAGCGGTACTGCGCGCTTTACATTCGGCTTGATCGAGTTGTCTGACAAGGTTGAATTGGTCGCACTCGCGCTTGGCCTGTTCGGTGTCACTGAATTTTTGCGCAGCGTAAATCGCATGGAAGTCGTCACCACCAATCTGAAGGTGCGGCTGCGCGATATGCGACCGAGCAAAGCAGAAATGAAGCAGGCGTTTTTTCCGATGGTGCGCGGCACGCTGATAGGTACACTATTTGGTGCGATGCCGGGTACGGGGCCGACGATCACGACATTTATTGCGTATGCGTTTGAGCGCAAAATTTCCAAAACACCGGAGCGCTTCGGTCACGGTGCGATTGAAGGTGTCGCCAGCCCGGAAGCGTCGTCACATTCCAAAACCCAGGTCGATTTCATTCCAACGATGAGCCTTGGCATTCCCGGTGATGCGGTGATGGCACTCATTCTCGGTGCGTTGCTAATTCAGGGTATTCAGCCAGGCCCGCAATTAATCACTGAACATGCTGACCTGTTCTGGGGTCTGATTGCCAGCTTCTGGATCGGCAATGTGCTGCTGGTGATTCTGAACGTGCCACTGATCGGATTGTGGGTCAAGCTGCTGCAGGTGCCGTATCGCTATCTGTATCCATCGGCGCTGTTCTTCATTGCCGTCGGTGTCTACAGTACCAACAGCAGCCTGTTTGAAATCGGCGAGGTACTGGTGTTTGGCTTGATCGGCGCCGTGTTTGTAGCGCTCGATTTTCCTGTGGCACCGATCCTGCTCGGCTATGTGCTGGGGCCGATGGTCGAAGAAAACTTCCGCCGGGCGTTGTTGCTTTCGCGCGGCGACATGATGGTGTTCCTGGAGAAGCCGATCAGCGCGGGTTTCATGGCAATTTGTGCGCTGCTGATTGTGGCGCAGGTGTACTTTGCATTGCGTGGTGCGTGGCGCAAGCGGCAGACACCGATGGACAATGCGCCGGTAAATGCGATGCCGGTGATGGAAGAGTGACGTCCGTAATGACGCATGATGTTGTTGTAGTTGGCGGTGGCAACGCTGCGCTGTGCGCTGCGTTGATGGCACGCGAGGCCGGTGCGTCGGTACTGCTGCTGGAATCGTCGCCGCGTGAATGGCGTGGTGGGAATTCGCAGCACACACGCAATCTGCGTTGCATGCATGATGGTCCGCAAGATGTGCTGGTCGAGTCGTATTCCGAAGAAGAATACTGGCAGGATCTGCTAAAAGTCACCGGTGGTCTCACCGATGAAAAACTGGCACGCCTGGTAATTCGTGCGTCGGCCAATTGCCGGCCATGGATGGTCAAACATGGCGTGCGTTTTCAGCCACCGCTGTCGGGTGCGCTGCATGTAGCGCGGACCAATGCGTTTTTTCTTGGTGGCGGCAAGGCGCTGGTAAATGCGTTTTATCGCAGTGCGGAAGCGGCGGGTATCGAGATTCGGTATGACACGCCGGTCGATCGCATCGAAATGCATGACCAGCATTTCGTTGCTGCGCACAGTGGGGCGCAGCGCTTTGCGGGACGAGCCTGTGTGTTGGCCGCTGGCGGTTTTGAATCCAATCGCGAATGGTTGCGCGAAGCCTGGGGACAAAATGCCGAAGGCGAATGGCCAGCCGATAATTTTTTGATTCGCGGTACCCGCTTCAATATGGGCGTGCTGTTGAAGTTCATGATCGATGCCGGTGCGGATGCGATCGGTGATCCGTCGCAATCACATTGCGTGGCGATTGATGCACGTGCACCGCTGTACGACGGTGGTATTTGCACCCGTATTGATTGCGTCTCGCTCGGTGTGGTTGTCAACCGCGCGGCTGAACGATTTTACGATGAAGGTGAAGATTTCTGGCCGAAGCGGTATGCGATCTGGGGCAGGCTGGTGGCGCAACAATCCCAGCAGATCGGTTATTCAATTATTGATTCAAAAGCGATTGGTCGCTTCATGCCACCGGTGTTTCCCGGCACGCGAGCCGATACGCTGGAAGACCTCGCGCTGCAGCTTGGTTTGCCGCCGGCGCATTTCGTGCGCACCATCACTGAGTACAACGCTGCCTGCCGCGTTGGCACCTTTGATCACACCACGCTCGACGATTGCCATACCGAGAATTTATCGCCGCCAAAAACCCATTGGGCTTTGCCACTCGATAGGCCACCTTATTTTGGCTATGCGTTGAAACCGGGTGTGACCTTCACGTATCTCGGTCTGAAAACCGATGAACACGCTGCAGTTTTTTTTGATGGCAAACGGAGTCATAACTTATTCGTCGCAGGTGAAATGATGGCCGGCAATGTGCTAGGCAAGGGCTATACCGCCGGTGTCGGCATGTCGATTGGCACGGCCTTCGGCCGCATCGCCGGCACCGAAGCAGCGCGTGCTGCAGCAAAGGTAAAAGACCATGCAATCGCTTGATGCGCTACTGCAAACCGCAAGGGATGACGGTGCTGCCGTGTTGTCAATCACACGTTCGATGACGGCAAATGAGACCGAGGTCGACCGCCTGATGACGATCTGTAATGCCTGTCGCTATTGCGAAGGATTTTGTGCGGTGTTTCCAGCGATGACACGCCGACTTGCTTTCAACAAGGCCGATGTCAATTATCTGGCCAATTTATGCCACAACTGTAGTGCCTGCTACCACGCTTGCCAGTACGCGCCGCCGCATGAATTTGCGGTCAATGTTCCGCAGGCGATGGCGAAGGTGCGACTCGATACCTATTCCGAATATGCGTGGCCCGCCGGTTTTGGTGCGCTCTATAAACGCAATGGCTTGACCGTGGCGCTGGCAACTGCATTTGGTCTCGCCTTGTTTTTATTGCTCGCCATTGCGCGCAATGGCAGCTTGTTTAGTGGCGCGCACGACGGCAATTTTTATGCGATTTTTCCGCACGGCTTGATGGCGAATTTGTTTGGTGCGGTATTCGGATTCGCCGTGCTCGCACTTGGCGTTGGGCTCTTGAACTTTTGGCGTGATGTGTCACCGGGCAGTCTATCGAATGGTTTGAACGCAGCCGTAGTCGAGGCCGCTACCGATATCGTCGTGCTGACCAATCTCGGCGGCGGTCATGGCGAAGGTTGCAATGAAGCAGACGACCGATTCACGCTGGCGCGTCGGCGTTATCACCATCTGACGTTCTACGGATTCCTGTTGTGCTTTGCCTCGACTTCGGTAGCGACGCTGTACCACTATTTGTTGAATCTGGATGCGCCGTATGCGGTGACCAGTTTGCCGGTGTTGCTGGGTACCGCGGGTGGTATCGGTTTGCTGGTGGGGCCGATGGGACTACTCTGGCTGAATATGCGACGCGATCCGCGTATTGCAGATGTCGCGCAGCGGCCGATGGATCGCGGCTTCATTGCCTTGCTGTTGCTGGTTAGTGCAACCGGACTAGCTTTGCTGGCGTGGCGTGACAGCGCCGCGCTCGGTGTTTTGCTGGCGGTGCATCTGGGTATGGTGATGGCGTTGTTTCTGACGCTGCCATACGGTAAATTTGCGCACGGATTTTATCGTGCTGCGGCCTTGCTGAAATCGAGTATCGAAAAGCGGCAACCGAACCGTTTGCAGGCTGGTGCGGAATAGCTGTTCCTGATGGTATTGGATGTAATTGATTTATACCGTTTATATAATTATTTCAATCGGAGACACAAATGAAATTGACCCAGTCACTTCGTCAACGACGCGCCTTGCTGACCTGCATCGCCAGTGCTTTTTTGATAGCCGGTATCGCACCCGCGCAGGCAGCTGATGCATGGCCGAGCAAGCCTATCACCTTGATCGTGCCGTTTGCGCCCGGTGGTACTACCGATATTGTCGGACGCATTATTGGCCAAAAACTGGGTGAGGCGCTGCATCAGGCAGTCATCGTTGAAAACCGGGCGGGTGCTGGCGGTACGGTCGGTGCAGCCGCTGCGACTCGTGCAGCTGCTGACGGTTACACGTTTTTATTGGCGACCGTTGCGCACACGATGGCTCCCGGTATTTACAAAACATTGCCTTATGATTTTTCCAAAGAGCTTGATCCGGTCGGGCTGGTGGCGTTGACGCCGAATGTGTTGATCGTCAATCAGTCGGTGCCGGTGAAGACGGTTGCAGAGCTGGTGGCGTATATCAAGGCGCATCCCGGCACCGTGAATTTCGGCTCGGCCGGTACGGGTAGCACCGAGCACTTGTCGGGTGAATTGTTTCGCTCGATGACCGGTACCGCCATCACGCACATTCCGTACAAAGGCGGTGCGCCGATGATGACGGATTTGATGGGCGGACAAATTCAGATGGCGATCGAGACCAGTCCGTCGGCCGCACCGTACATCCGCAGCGGTAAGGTCAAAGCGCTGGCGGTCACCACCATGAAGCGTTCGGGTGCTTATCCTGGCGTGCCGACGTTGGACGAATCCGGCATCAAGGGATTTGATGTCACCACTTGGTACGCGCTAATGGCACCGCATGGCACGCCTGCTGCGACCGTGCAGCGGGTCAACGCTGAACTGGAAAAAGTGTTGAAGCAGCCAGACGTGCAAAAACGATTCGAAGAGCAAGGATTGACCGCGGGCGAGATGTCGCCGGTGCAGTTGTCTGGATTTATCAAGACCGAGACGACCAAGTGGGGTGGCGTCGAGAAGCAGGCAGGGTTGGTGCCGCAGTAGCGGCATCAGGCAGCAGTTCGCATGGGGTGGGTGAGGCGGAGTGACTTGAAGTGAGTTGGAGTGAGTTGGAGTGAGTCGGCGTGAGGTGAATGCGCGGTCAGCAAGATTTTTCGCTTTGACGTATGCTTCGCGCCTCGGTGTACACAGCACCTGCGAACCGGAGCATTCTGTCAGCACCGCGCGTTCGCTCTTCCTCATCCATTTCAACTAACATGAAGCACACCAATGACCAACGTATCTACCCCCGAATCTACCCCCAACAATCACCGCCTTTTTGAAAGCGTCCAACTCGGACCATTGCAGCTGCGCAACCGCATCGTGATGGCACCACTGACGCGTAGCCGCGCGCTTGAAGGCGACGTGCCGAGCGAAATGGCCATCGAATATTACGAGCAACGCGCCACTGCCGGTTTGATCATCGCTGAAGCGACGCAGATATCGCCGCAAGGAAAAGGCTACATTCTCACACCTGGCATCTATAACGATGTGCAGGTAAAGGCCTGGAAAAAAATCACCGATGCAGTGCATGCAAAAGGCGGGCATATCTACCTGCAGCTGTGGCATGTCGGACGTATTTCACATCCATCGATTCAACCGAATGGCGAATTGCCAGTCGCACCTTCTGCGATCACACCAGTAGGTCAGGCGTTCACCACTGAAGGCTTCAAGCCGCTGGTGACGCCACGTGATTTGCGCACCGATGAAATGCCTGGCATCGTCGAGCAGTATCGTGCTGCGGCACGCCACGCTCACGCGGCCGGTTTCGACGGTGTGGAAATCCATGCGGCCAATGGCTACTTGCTCGACCAATTCCTGCGCGATAAAACCAATCAGCGTACCGATGCCTACGGTGGCAGTATCGAGAACCGCGCACGCTTGCTGATGGAAGTGACCGCGGCTGTCACCGAAGTCTGGGGTGGCGATCGTGTCGGCGTACGGATTTCGCCATTGAGCAAATTCGGTGATATCTGGGACAGCAATCCGCAAGCGCTATACACGCACGTTGTCGAGCAGCTCAATACGTTCAAGCTGGCGTATCTGCATGTGATCGAAGGTGATACCGGTGGTGAGCGCGAGCCAGCAGGTGGTTTCGATCTGCAAGTGCTGCGTGAACTATTCAACGGTGCGTACATGGCCAACAATGGTTACGACGCCGATCTGGCTGGTACGCGATTGAATGCGAAGAAGGCTGACCTGATCGCGTTTGGCCGTCCGTTTATTGCCAACCCGGATCTGGTCGAGCGCATGCGTATCGATGCGCCGATGAACGAGATGGATCAGGCGACGATGTACGGTGGTGGTGCGCACGGATATATTGACTATCCGATGCTGGGCAGTACCGCTGCCTGAGCAGTTTTTCTGATAAAAAAGGCCGCATGAATGCGGCCTTTTTTACATCACCTTGTCGGTAATGATTTGCGCTACCGGCACCGATTGCCGGAATGATTCACGTGCTTCAAGCCGGTCACTCAGTTGCGCCAAGTCCGGATACAAAGAGCGCCATGGCAGCTCGGCAAACCGTACCGACAAATATCCAACTGCCGTACCCACTGCAATATCTCCCAGGCTGAAACGATCTGACACAGCCCACGTGCGTCCGGCCACCAGCTTGTTCATTTCAGCGACTCCACCATCGATCTTTCGGCGCTGGCGTGCTAGCCATTCGGTACTCGCACTATCACCACGGGTCTTTTCAAACAGCGTGAGTACGACCGCATCGCAGATACCATCGCACAGCACTTCCAGCTTCAAGGCGGCGAGCTTGTCGTCAATTTGCTCAGGCAAAAGTGGCGTCTCGGGAAATTTTAATTCGAGATAGTTCAGAATATGATGCGACTCGTAGACGCTTGATCCGTCCTGCAAAATCAGGATGGGCAGTTTTTCAAGCGGATTGAATCTCGGTGTCATCGTGTCGCTGTTCCACGGCACCTCGGTCATCAACGTGAACGGCAAATTTTTTTCCATCAGTGCGATTCGTACCTTGCGGGCGAATGGGCTGGGTGTGGCGCTAATTAATGTAAACATGAATTGGACTCGTTGGTTATACGGCCTGGGTGGCGGTGCTTACCCGCAGGGCCATCCACTCTGCCAGCTTCACCGCCGGCATCGGTCTCGCAAAGACATAGCCTTGCACCTGATCGCACCCCATGTCGATCAGCATCTGCAACACAAATTGATCTTCGGCACCTTCGGCGACGACGCTCAAATTAAAGTTATGCGCGAGCTGAATAATGGCTTGTACGATCTGCGCATCGGCAGTAGAGGAAGCCATGTGCTGGACAAATACCTTGTCGATCTTGAGTTCATCAATTGGAAACCGTCGCAGGTAAGCGAGCGACGAGTAGCCGGTTCCGAAATCATCGATTGCCAATCCGAAGCCGTGGTTCGACATGCGCTGCATCATCTCGATCGACTGTTCGATATCGGTAATCAGTGTGCCTTCGGTTACTTCAAACCCGATCAGCGAGGGCGGCAAGCCCCAGATATCGATGGTCTGTCGCAAAAAGTCGAATAGGCCCGGGTCGGCCAGCATCACTGCCGGCAGGTTGACCCAAATTTTTGGCAGACCGGTCACCGCCAACGTGCTGGAGTATTCACGCAACACAGTTTGCAGCACATGCTTTGTCAGCGCGCGAATCATGCCGAAGCGCTCAGCGATATCGACCAGCATCGTCGGCGTCATGGCCGGTTTCAGATCCTCCGGCCATCGGATTAGCGCTTCAACGCTATC
>JAYTZV010000261.1:0-10491 GCA_043741695.1 Burkholderiales bacterium | reverse complement strand
ATCATGATCTGCTCAGGTGCTGGAGCGGATGCTGCTGTAGCGCCTTCGCAGCCCACACAGTCCAGTGCTCCGACGCTGCACTGACAACTGCATCGGCGCGCTCTTTCGATGTAAAGCTGCTGAATATGCAAGCGCCAGAACCTGTCATTCTTGCCGGCCCAAATTTTTCGAGCCACTGTAATGCATCGGCAACTTGCGGAAACATCGATGTTGCGACAACCTGCAGATCATTTTTCCCAAAGCAGGTTGGCGCTTCGGAAAAGTCCAGTAGTGTGACGGGTTTCGAATTTCTTGTCAATTCCGGTGCGCCGAATATTACCGAGGTCGGCACCGATACGCCAGGTTCAATCACCACAAACCAGCGTTCGGGCGTGTTGATCTCGACCAACTGCTCACCGATGCCTTCTGCAAAAGCGTTGTGGCCAAACAGAAAAAACGGTACGTCAGCCCCGAGTGGCAATGCCAGCCTCATCAATTCGTCGCGATGCAAACCGGTTTGCCACAAGTGGTTCAGCACCAGCAGCGTTGTTGCTGCGTCCGATGATCCGCCGCCGAGTCCGCCACCCATCGGCAGGCGCTTGTCGATCGCCAGATTGGCACCGAGCGTGCATCCGGTGGCTTGCTGCAGCAGTCGCGCTGCGCGGACGATCAAATCGGCATCGTGGGGCACACCAATAACCTCGGTGGTGCGACGAATTACGCCATCGGTACGCACATCGAAATGCAGCATGTCGCAGAGGTCGATCAGTTGAAATGCCGTCTGCAGCAAGTGGTAGCCATCGGCACGATGCCCGGTGACATGCAAAAACAGATTGAGCTTGGCCGGAGCCGGACAGTTGTGGAGCGAGCGCAGCATCAGATCACCGGCAAAAAATCAATAACGCAATCAATGCGCGAGAGTTCCTGCGGGCATTGGCTGCCAGCTATCGATGACGAGGCGTATCGCAACTTCACCTGCCTCGGCAGTGTTGCGCGTCATGTCAATACGTTTTGGATGCGGATGATCGACGTCGCCGTTGTCCCAGGCGGCATATTGCAGTGTCCAGCCGTCTCTGGTCTTGAACGCCGCCGTTTCGTTTAGCGTTACCGCGCTGCGGCGACCTTGCGCGTCAGTCGTAAAGCCTTGCAGCCAATCACGCAATCCTGCGATCGGCAGTGGCCAGCCGAGCACGTCTGCCACTAGCGCATCGGGCTCGGCGGCCGAACGAGTTGTTTGCCCGGATTGTTCGATCGAAGCATTGGTTGGGGTGATGGTAATCACAGCTAGCGTTTGACCAAGCGGCGAGAGCAGGTCGATCAACGTGGCGTCCGGTCGCTGCACCCATGTGTAGCTGCCGTGCAGCGCCTCGTCGTGGCCGTTTTTCTGGTAACGCACCGAAAGGCGTCCGGCCAGATCAATCGCTGCAACTGGCGTGCGTTGACTTACCGGTGCTGCCTCGCTGGATGGTGCCATCACCGGTTGGGTCACTGCACAGCCCGCAAGCCAACTGCACAGGCTTACTAGTACTGCGGCTGCACCAAGCCTCACTGCGGAACCTGAAGACGCGTCAGCGTGCTTTTCAGTGAATCATTTTTCGGATCCTTGCTGCGAGCATCGCTCCAGAATTTTCGCGCATCATCTTTCTGGCCGCGTACCCACAAAACTTCACCCAGATGCACCGCGATCTCGGCATCCGGCTTGAGCGCGTACGCGCGCCGTAGCAGCGCCTCTGCTTCAACAAGTTTACCGAGCCTGAATTGCACCCAGCCCATGCTATCCATAATGAACGGGTCTTCCGGTGCCAATGCTATCGCCTGCTCGATTAATTTGGCGGCTTCCGGCAAACGGATATTGCGTTCAGCCAATGAATAACCCAATGCGTTATAGGCATTCTGATTCATCGGCGCGAGCTTGATCACTTGACGCAGCGCGCTTTCCATCTTGTCGATCTTGTCGATCTTTTCAGCCGCCATCGCAAAGTCGTACAGCAAATCGGCATTGTCAGGAAAGCGTTTGATACCGGACTCAAGAGTTTGATAGGCTTGCTGCGGCTGGTTGGCGTCACGCTGAATCTGAGCCTCGGCCTGCACCAGCAAAGCCGGTTCACGCGTACCATCGACATCGAGATCATGCAACAGCGTTTCTGCTGCAGCGACATCGCCGCCACGCGCAATGAGTTGAGCCCGCTTGATTTGTGCTCCAAGGTACGCGTCACCTGGACCGACTTTGCCCAGATAGCGCAGCGCAGCCGCGGTGTCTTTGCGGTCTTCGGCAATTTGCGCGAGAACGACCAGCGCTTGCGAGGCGTCGCGGGTTTCATCGGGATGCGCGGCCAGCACGGTCAGATACCTGTTGAGATATTTTTCGGCATTCGGGAAATCATTAGTCTGCGTGCCCAGAATGCCGAGCGCGAATAGCGTGGTGAGGTCATCGGGATGGGCTTTCAGCAGCACGTTGAATTCATTACGCGCTGCGTCGTACTGGCGTTGTTCGATCAGCATGCGGCCATAGGCGAGTCGCACATCGCGATTGCCCGGATAGCGCGTTAAAAAAGTCTGCAGCACTTGCGCCGATTCTTTTTTATCCGTAATAACTTGTGCGAGTGTGAGTACTGCAATTTCCGATGACGGTGCCGCTTTCAGGCCGAGCTCTGCTTCACTTCGCGCTCTGGCTGCGTCGTTATTGCTGAACGCGCTTTGTGCAAGTGCAATGTGCGCTTCCGGCAATTGCAGGTAGGGCTGACTGATTTTCTCAAGCACGATGAAAGCTGCTGCCTTGTCTTTTGCCCGCAGCAGCAAACGCTGGATTTGAAGCAGCAACAGGCCGCGACTTTGGGGTCGCACGTCGCGCAGGCGCTGTTCGAATACTTGCTGCACTTCGTTCAGATTTTCGCCCTGTAGCAGCAAGCTGAGATAAAACTGTGTCGCTTCATCGGACTTGGGGGCGACTTCGCGCCACAGACGAATCGCGGCCAATGCTTCTTCTGGACGCTTCGCGGTCACTGCCATTTCCGCCGCGCGACGTGCGAGGCGCGGGTCGCGGGTTTCCTGCGCCATTGCCAACATGTTGACATAGGCAAACTGCCAGTTGCCGCGCTGGAAAGCGATTTCAGAGCTCAAAAATTTGAAGACCAGATCGTCGGTCAAGGTCACCGCCGGCAAGTTCTGGACAGGTAACGTTTCAACCGCTTCCACCGAACGCTGGTCGTTGTCTGCGACATCGGTCGCTACTGCCGGTCCGGATGTTTCGGTCGATAAGGCGTCCGCTGTCTTGATGGTCGGAGAAAGGCTGGCGCATGCCGATAACAGCGCCGACAGGGCTACAATTGCAAGGGCGGTCTTCAAGGGATGTCCTGTATGTTGGCTGACGACGTGAAATTTCGATTTTACGCGCAACGCGGCGGCCATGCGCAGCAGCGTTGCGCGTGGTGCGCTTTGATTGCAACATTCCCACTCGCAGCCTGTCCCTGTTGATCGGTTCAGCCCAATTTTGCCGGAGTATGTGCCAGACATGCCTGAATTACCCGAAGTAGAAGTGACCCGCATGGGATTGGCGCCGCATCTCGATGGTCAGCGCGTAACTGCAGTGACTCTGCGTCGCAGCGGCCTGCGCTGGCCGTTTCCACCTGATCTGGCTGAGCTGCTAACTGGCCAAACTATTCGCGCGACCGGTCGACGCGGCAAATATTTGCTGATTACATTCGATCACGGTACCTTGATCGTGCACCTTGGCATGTCCGGCACGCTGCGTATTTTGCCTACCTCAACCTCACCTGAAAAACACGATCACTTTGATCTGGTGCTCGGTAATGCGTTAATGCGGATGAACGATCCGCGCCGCTTCGGCGCGGTGCTGTGGCATCCGCAACACGACGGTGCTGTCGAGCAGCACCTGCTGCTGCGCGGTTTGGGTGTCGAACCACTGCAGGCAACATCGTTGGCGACGTTGCTGCACGCACGCACGCGAGGCCGGACTGCAGCAATCAAGCAGGTCTTGCTGGCCGGCGATGTCGTGGTTGGTGTCGGCAATATTTATGCATCTGAAAGTTTGTTCCGTGCCGGGATTCATCCAAAAACCCAAGCCGGGCGAATTGCGCTAGGACGATATCAGCGACTTGCCAGTGAAATTCAACTGACGCTTGCCGCCGCAATCGCCCAAGGCGGCAGCACCTTGCGCGATTTTGTTGGTGCAAATGGACAGTCGGGCTATTTCCAACAGAGTTACTTCGTCTATGATCGTGCTGGCGAAGCATGCTTGCGATGTGGCACGGCGGTGCGGCAAATTACACAAGGTCAGCGTTCAACCTTCTTTTGCGTACGTTGCCAAAAATAGAACACCAGCGGGATCGAATCAATTTGCAGTCAATAGTGTGCCGGTAATGTCACCACTGGCCAGTCAGGGAGAAGCGCGTGAGTAATCTGGTTCAGCAGTTCGAGCAATACAGCAACTGGCGCAATGGCGTCGCGAAAGCGCTGGCGCAGTATCGTGCGTATGCCGAAACCACCGACCTGATGGATGCATCGACCCAGCAGCGCATCGAACAGATGGCCGAGCGGCTAGCTACCGACAAGCTGGTGATCGCTTTTGTGGCGGAATTTTCGCGTGGTAAATCGGAATTGATCAATGCGATTTTTTTCGCGGATTACGGTCAGCGCATCTTGCCCTCATCGGCTGGCCGCACAACCATGTGTCCGACTGAGTTACTGTACGACGACACGATGCCGCCATCGATTCGCCTGCTGCCCATCGAAACCCGTGCTGACTCGCAATCGACCAGCGAGCTGAAGGAACAGCGTCAAGCGTGGACCGTGCTGCCGTTAAATATTTCGTCTGGCGACGGCATGCTCGAGGCATTCAAGCAGGTCAGCCTGACGCGACGCGTGACGGTAGAGCAGGCGCGCAGTTACGGCTTATACGATGAAAATGATCCCGACATGGTCAATTCGGTTGATGCCAGCGGCCTGATTGAAGTTTCGCAATGGCGTCACGCGATCGTGAATTTTCCGCATCCGCTGCTGCAGCAGGGTCTGGTCATTATCGATACACCGGGCCTGAATGCCATCGGTACCGAACCCGAGCTGACGCTCAATCTGATTCCGAATGCCCATGCAGTACTGTTTATTCTTGCTGCCGACACGGGTGTGACAAAAAGCGATATCGCGATCTGGCGCGACCATATCGGCACGGGTGCTGGACGGATGGTGGTCCTCAATAAAATCGATAGCATGTGGGATGAGCTGCGCACACCGGAACAAGTCGAGCAGCAAATCAGTCATCAGGTTAGCACCGCTGCACACACACTCGGCTTGCATGAAGATCAGGTGTTTCCGGTCTCGGCGCAAAAAGGATTGGTGGCGAAGATCAATCGGGATGCAGATTTGCTCGCGCGCAGCCGCTTGCCGCAACTGGAAACCGCGCTGTCGAATCAACTGATGCCGTCGCGTCAGCAAATTATGCGCAGTCAATTGGCAACGGAAATCAATGCCCTGACCAGTTCCAAAAAAACTTTGCTGGCGGTGCGCAGCCGCAGTGTGATCGAGCAGTTGCTGGAGTTGAAAAGCCTGCGTGGAAAAAATCAAAACATTGTCGATCACATGATGAAGCGCATCGATATCGAAAAGCGTGAATTCGACAGCAGCCTGATCAAGCTGCAGGGTACTCGTGCAGTGTTTGCCCGCTTGTCGACCGAAGTGTTCACTAGTCTGGGCATGACGGTTCTGAAGAACGATATCCATCGCGCCAGGCAGGCGATGGGTAATAGTTTTTTCTCATCGGGATTTCGCGAAGCGGTCAAATTGTTCTTTTTTCAGGTTCAGCAAAATCTGGAAGCGTCATCCCGAAAGACCGAAGAAATCACAGCGATGATGACGGTGATGTACCGAAAATTTTCGACCGAACACGGTCTTGCGCTATCCACGCCGATGCCATTTTCGCTCGACAAATACATCAAGGAAATCGACATGATCGAAGGTATTTACCAGCGCCAGTTCGGGCCAGCGGCGATCATGACCACCCGCACCAATGTGCTGATGGCGAAGTTTTTCGATTCGATCGCTTCGCGCGTCAAGCATAGTTTTTTACAGGCCAATCGCGATGTCGAGGCATGGTTGAAAGTGGTGATGGCACCGCTCGAAGTGCAGATTCGCGAGCACAAGGCGCAGCTCAAGCGGCGTCGCCAATCGATCGAAAAAATCCATCTGGCGACCGATAGTCTGGAAGAAAAAGTCGCCGCGCTAGAAAAAATGGAAGCCGAAATATCGGCACAAACTGCGCAACTTGTGCAGTTTGAGCAGCAGTTGCATGGTGCGATTCATGAGGACCTGGTGTTGCATGAAATGGCGGCCTAGCTTGCTTGGGTCATCGCCTCAATGAAGCGTGTTGTGACGACCGATGCGGTCGGTGCGGATGCGGATGCGGATTTTTCTGCCGATATCATCACCTGGCAGTTGCAGTTCGGACGGCATGCGCTGCCGTGGCAAAACACGAGCGACGCTTATCGCATCTGGCTATCCGAAATCATGCTGCAGCAAACGCAAGTGACCGCAGTCATCCCGTATTACCAAAAATTTCTGGCGCGTTTTCCTGATGTGCAGGCGTTGGCTGATGCACCGTCTGATGCGGTGATGGCGTTGTGGAGTGGTCTCGGTTATTACACGCGTGCCCGCAACCTGCATCGCTGTGCACAGCAAGTGGTGAAAGAACATGGCGGCGTATTCCCGAGCGACCCTGCATTGCTGGTCACTTTGCCGGGAATCGGTCGATCCACCGCGGCAGCGATCGCTGCTTTTGCCTATGGCACGCGTGCGGCGATCCTGGACGGTAATGTCAAACGTGTGTTCTGCCGCGTGTTCGGTGTGAGTGGTTATCCCGGTAGCAAACCAATCGAAGACCGACTCTGGCAGTTGGCTGAACAGTTACTGCCTATGCAGCGGGTCGGTGCCTATACGCAGGGATTGATGGACCTCGGAGCGACGCTGTGCACGCGCACGCGGCCGTCTTGTACACGCTGTCCGCTGGCAGCGCGCTGCGTTGCGCTCGCCACCGGACAGGTACATCTTCTGCCGGAGCGCAAGCAGAAGAAAGCGGTACCGCAGCGCCATGTGGTGATGTTGGTCGTGCTTGATCGCGATCAGGTATTGCTGGAACAGCGTCCAGATTCCGGCATTTGGGGGGGGCTGCTGTCGCTGCCAGAACTTGCTATGGATGCGACGTACCATCACACTAGTGTGCCGCACTGCGAAGATAAGTTTGCGCAGGGTATTGGGCCTGACATCGCGCGCGCCATTGCACCTTTCGGTGTGCCCGATTCGTCGATTGCATTGACGCCGTTTTCGCACGCATTCACGCATTTCAAGCTGCATGTCACGCCGTACCTCGTCACGCTATCGCGTCGTCTCGACGTAGCCGCTAAACACGATCATGTCTGGTACGACACGACGCTGCTCGCAAATGCGCCGTTGCCGGCACCGGTTAAAAAATTGCTGCTGGGCTTAACTGATTCAAGAGATTTGTTTTCCATCCAGGAGATGTAGACAGGCGCACTAAGCCGCAGCTGCTTCCACGTCCACCCATTCGACCCGATTGCGACCGCGTTGCTTGGCTCGATACAAGCCCGCATCTGCGCGTTCGATCAGGTTTTCGGCAGTTTCACCTGGACGATATTGCGCGATACCGATCGACAGCGAAATTGATTTTTCCGGCATCACGCTGGGCACCTCCAGAAAATGCGCATGGATGCGCAATCGCTCGGCGTGCATCACTGCACCCTTCAATTCAGTATCACGCAGTATCTGCATAAATTCATCGCCGCCGTAACGACCCAGCACATCGCTGTCGCGTACGGTGTCGCGCGTCATGCGGGCGAATTCGCGCAAAATCATGTCGCCCACCAGGTGACCGTGCCGATCGTTAATATCCTTGAAATGATCAACGTCGATCACGGCCAGGCAAAACGTAGCGCCCTGTGCGTTAGCCAGCGTGATTGCCGCATCGAGTTCGGCGACGAGTTGGCGGCGGTTGTATAGACCAGTTAGTTCATCGCGCACGGCTTTTTCTTCAATCTGGGCGAGTTGGTGGCGGGTAAATCGCAGCGCTTGTCGCAGCGTCTGAACCTTGATTCCCATTGTTGTTACCAGCGGGAGTGCTACTGTGGTCACACCCCATGCCAGTACGTCGAATCTAAACGCCTCGGTATCGTTTGCACCGCGCAACAGAATAATCAGCAGATAAACTATCACGCTGCCAACCGACAGGCCAGCCAGCACCTTTGGCTTCAGGCGAAATGTAGCCTGCGAAAATACCACCAGCAAAAACGGCCCCAGCGCGAGTTGGGATTGTCGATCGTATGCAAACACCGTCAACATCGTCAATACTGCGGCGCAGGTCTGGGCACAGGTCAGACTGGAATCAAAAAAGCGTTTATTCCATCGCAAGGCAAAAATGATGTAAAACCCGAGCAGAAAAATAACCAGTAGTGTGCCCCCCACGAGGAAGGCAACTGGATTTACCCGGTCCTGTAGAAAAAATACAAAAATAATTGTCAGGTACAGCAGGCAAGAAATGCTGATTTGCGAAATTCTGGCGGGTCGGGCCGGTCTGGCAAGGTGGCGGCGCGTGATCGATGGCGGTGGCATGAATGGCGGCGAGCCCAGCGCGCCCGAATGGCTTCGGCAGCAGTTCGGTCCGCTGCAGTGCATGGGCAGAAATGGAAGAAGCCTCCATTGTGCCGCAACCAACTATTGGTAGCGTCAGTGAATCTATTTTCGGTGATGAAACTTTTTAAGGCGTGGGAGAAAAGTTACAGAATTTGCTGTTGTTGCAGGTAAGTGTGAATCACCGACAAACGCAGTTCGGGATCATCAACTTCTAGCAGCTTTTGACGTGCTTTTAATGGAATCGGCAAAATTTCGCACCAGCGATTGGCGACCCAACCGGCATCATCAAACCGTAGCGGCCTGGCGAAAGGGAAAGAAAACTCTTTATCCTTCGCTTCACGCTGCGCGAAATCATCCGTCACCAATTTCAGCGTTTTTGCACATGCAACATGGGTCATGCCGGGTGGTTGCAGCGGGTCGGCTGGAAGATGTTCGACTTGTGCCTCCAGCCGGCTATCTGCCAGCACGCGCGTCGTAATTACCCGAAAACGCGCACCGCCCTGTGTGCGAATCATTAGCAAGCCACCGACTTCCATGTCCCATTCGACGATACGAGCAATGCAGCCCACGGTCTCGGGCTCAGCTGCCGCACCGGTTTCATCGCCCTCGCGGATTGCTACCACGCCGAACGGTTTATCGAGGCGCATGCATTCACGCACCATATCGATGTAGCGCGTCTCAAAAATACGTAGTGGTAATACGCCGTCGGGAAACAATACGGTTTGCAGTGGGAATAGTGGTAGCCAGCTGGCGTCGGTGGGTGTGGTCATGTCAGCGCAAGTTCGCGGTGTCGCACGACGACCCGCTCGGTAGTTTTAAAAAATGCAGCGAGGCGCTCGGTAATGTAGACCGAGCGATGTTGGCCGCCGGTACAACCGATTGCCACGGTGAGATAGCTGCGGTTTTCTCTCACAAAAGACGGCAGCCATTTAGCGACAAAATCACGGATGTCGGTGAACAGTGCTTCTGCTTCGGGCTGCGTATCCAAAAAATCGATCACTGGTTGATCGCGTCCAGTTAGCGGACGCAGGGTGATGTCGTAAAACGGATTTTGAATCACGCGTACGTCGAAGACAATATCGGCATCGAGCGGCACACCAAATTTAAAGGCGAATGATTCAAACAACAGGGTCAATGGCGTACTTTCAGTATCGACCAGGTCCTTGATCCAGCTGCGCAGTTTGTTGGCCGACAGGCCAGAAGTATCAATCACGTGGCCAAGGCCTTCGATCGCGACCAGCATTTCGCGCTCGAGGCGGATGCACTCGACAAGCGTAGGGCGATCGTTCGGAGACTGATCCGGTCCCAGACGATGCGACAGCGGATGACTGCGTCGCGTCTCAGAAAAGCGTGCAATCAGAGATTCGGTTTTGGCCGACAAGAACAGGACCTTGACGTCGTGACCTTCTTCCTTCAAGCGCTGCACATCGGCTGGCAGATCGGTAAAGCAGTCGGTACTGCGAGCATCCATTGCTACTGCTAGCAGCCCGTTATGTTGATCGTGTCGTGCCGTCACCAACGCGCGCAATAAGGCGGGCGGTAGGTTGTCGACACAAAAATAACCGGCGTCTTCGAGGGCGTTCAGGCCGACCGATTTTCCGGAGCCAGAGATGCCGGTGATGAGGACTATTCGCATTTTTTTATCATACCGTATGGGGAGGGGGCTTGCAGGGTGGGGCTGCGATGCCGCATTTTGCGGTGGCGCGGGCATCGCTAAGGCGCTGGTGCATCAATGTTCTTCTCTTTGATTTATACGGTTTTTTCTTCGTGGGGGCTCAGCGCCGGGGGCGGCCCGGCGGCCGGTTACTTCTTTTTGCTTCCCTCCATGTCAGGATAGATGTCGCCTCAACAAATTTT
>JAYTZV010000260.1:0-26006 GCA_043741695.1 Burkholderiales bacterium | reverse complement strand
CGTACCTGCATCAACTGCGCTCGAAGTGCCAGCAGCGCATCCTGACTTTTTCCAGTTGCGCACAGCATCTGTGAAGGGATGGCGCTCGCCTTGCGCTTTAGATTGCGTCCGTCGCGCGTTAGTGCAATGCGTACCTGGCGTTCATCCAATGCGTCGCGAGTGCGGGTCAGCATGCCGAGAATTTCGAGGCGTTTCAGCAGTGGCGTCAAGGTGCCGGAGTCGAGCAGTAGCTGCTCACCAATATCCTTGACCAGCACATCGTCTTTTTTCCAAAGCACCAGCATGACGAGATACTGCGGATAGGTCAGACCAAGCTTATCGAGCAAACTTTTATAAGTCTTGGTCATTGCCAGTGAGGTCGAGTACAGCGCAAAGCAAAACTGGTTATCCAACGCCAGCAGGTCGGTATCGGCGACATCGGTGGGTAACATGCGCATTCCTTGATCTGATCCGTTGAAGCAGCGTGGGATAATCCAGCACCCAGACCGCGTGTTAAAACAAAGGCGGAAAACTGTGGAAAACAGAAAACCGCGAACCAGAAGCCATCCTATGCGAATTCTTAAAAGAAGCCAACTAGTCGCCATCGCGTTATTGATGACAGCGGTGGCGAATACCTTGGCAGCAGAAATTCCCGCAACGGTGTTGGCGGCGCTGAAGCGCGCGGCAATTCCGACCAGTGCGGTCGCCATGCGTGTGCAAGACGTCGCAGGTAGTCAGCCGTTGCTGAGTGTGAACAACGAGGTGCCGTTCAATCCGGCATCGACGATCAAGTTGCTGACAACCGACGCTGCGCTGGAATTGATGGGGCCGACTGCGACCTTCACGACGACGGCATATACGCGTGGTGAGCGCAACGGCGACCAGCTGCGTGGCGACTTAATTTTGCACGGAAGCGGCGACCCGAAGCTGGTGATTGAAAACTTGTGGCTGTTTCTGCGCAGGATTCGGGCACAGGGATTGCGCGTCATCCGCGGCAACCTGGTGCTGGATCGCAGCGCATTTTCTGCGGCAACCAATGATGCATCGCAATTCGATGGAGATCCGTTAAAACCCTATAACGCGCTACCCGATGCGCTGCTGCTCAATTTTCATGCACTGGCGGCGCGCTTCACACCAGACCCGGCAAAAGGCAGTGTTGCGGTCACGCTCGATCCGGTTCTCGACGGCTATTCGGTGCAGGGGCCAACGTTAGTGGCAGGTGCGTGCCCCGCTGATTTTCGTCAAGCTTTATCGGCCACACTCGACGCCGCGTCGGCGCGATTCGACGGCAATTATGCGAGCGCTTGCGGCGAGCGATTCTGGCAAATTCATCCCTGGCAAATGTCGCGCAACCGATTTTTTGAATTGGTCTTTCGCCAGTTGTGGACTGGCCTCGGCGGCAGCTTTGATGGTGCCGTGATCGATGGCGAAGTATCACCCGATGCGGTTTTGCTGGCGCAATGGGAGTCTGCGGCATTGCCGGAACTGATTCGCGATATCAACAAGTTCAGCAACAACGTGATGGCACGGCAGGTATTTCTAGCTTTGGGCACCGCCGGTTCAAGCGCACCCGCTAACGTTGCCGCAAGTCGGCTTGCGATCAACCGGTGGCTTGCCTCGAACGGCATCGATGCGTCCGGTCTGGTGCTGGAAAATGGCTCCGGTCTTTCGCGCATTGAACGTGTTTCCGCTCTCACGCTCGGCAGCGTACTGGTATCGGCTTTTCAATCAGCAGTGATGCCTGAATTTATCGCGTCGCTGCCGCTGGTTGGTTACGACGGCACAATGAAAAAGCGATTGCGAGCGCAAGGCATTGCCGGTCATGCGCACATCAAGAGCGGCAGTCTGCAAGACGTGCGCAGCATTGCTGGCTACGTGCTGGCGAAATCCGGTCGGCGCCATGCGGTCGTATTTTTGATTAACCATCCAAATGCAGCGCGCGGTGCCGAAGCGCAGGACGCATTGCTGCAGTGGACTTACGAAAACAATTGATGATGGCTCCTGACGGTTTGAAGCATCGCATTATCGCGGGCTTGCGCTCACGCACCGCACGATGGTTGCTTGCGCTATTTTTCAGCACAGCCGGTGTGCTGCATTTTGTGTTTCCGAGTCAGTACGCTAGCGTCATGCCACCTTGGATACCGGCACACGCCGCGCTGGTGGCCATTAGCGGCGTGTGCGAACTGGCCGGTGGCCTCGGCCTGTTGTTGCCGCTGGCGCGTCGCGCGGCAGGTTGGGGATTGCTGCTGCTATGCGTCGCAGTTTTGCCCGCGAATATTCAGATGTGGCTTGCTGCAATCGATGCCGGTAAGCCGCTTTGGATCGAAGGTGCGCTCTTACTGCGCCTGCCGCTGCAACTACCGCTGATGCTGTGGATCTGGTGCGTGATGACGCGTTAAGCTCTTGCCGGATTTGACTTCGTGCGCTGCTGTAAAGGAACGCTGGGAATCACCACTGGGAATCACCACTGGGAATCATCGCTGTGAATCATCGCTGTGAATCATTGCAAGTAACCATCGCTGCGAAGCATCGGCATACCCGCTATGCTCATTTTGCATTCATCCACCGGAGCCCATCATGCCTGTTGCTATCTGGAACAACGCAGTCATCGCCCGAGCCGTATTCGAAGAAATTGAAGTCGTCGAGGGCAATGTCTACTTTCCGCTATCAACCGTTAACCAGAATTATTTGAGCGCTAGCGACAAGCACACTGTCTGCGGCTGGAAAGGTACCGCCAGTTATTACCACCTGATGGTCGACGGCCAGACCAATCTTGACGCTGCGTGGTTTTATCCTGAACCGAAGGAAGCCGCCAGTCAGATTGACGGTCGCGTTGCTTTCTGGCGCGGTGTGCAGATCACGGAGTGATTTTCCCGATGCCATCGGGGCATTGAAGCGCGCATGAAGTTGCAAGCGACGCAGCCCTGCACTTGTGCGCAGTATCTTCTGTTTGAATTACCTGCAACAACCCGGTGCCAGCCACAGTCCGACCATGGTTGCGACGCGTGGCCACGATGAGTTGAGTCTGTACAGCGCACGTGAGACGATTAAGAAAGTTATGTTTTGATCGCGTAACGACCAGCGGTAACGGTAACCATAGCCCAATGCCAGTACTGCTCAGGACGCTCGCAATGCGAAACAAAACCCATCACTAGATGGTACGAACCTGTTCCCAATCGGTATGCCCCTGCAGAATTTTTTCGATGCCATCCTGACGCAACGTGAGCATTCCCTCGGTGACCGCTTCCTTTAAAATTTCCGGCACGCTGGCGCGCGCGTGAATTTTTTTCTTCACTGCCTGCGACGCCATCAGCACTTCGTGAATACCAAGTCTGCCCTTGTAGCCGCTACCGTTGCACACGTCGCACCCCGCCGCTTTGAACAGTGCAATCTTGCCGCCGACCCGGCCATACTGCTTGTGCCAGCGCTGCACCAAAGCCGGCTTGTCGACCTCGTTTTCGAACGCGTATTCGTGCGCCAGCATAGCGAGCTCTTCCACATCGGCGTCATACGTAGTTTTGCAACTGGTACAGAGTCGTCGCGCCAGACGCTGACCGACCACACCCAGCAGCGCGTCGGCAAAATTGAACGGATCAAGACCAAAATCGAGCAGCCGCACCACGCTTTCCGCGGCACTGTTGGTATGCATCGTCGAGAACACCAGATGCCCGGTCAGCGACGCTTCGATGACGGTCTTGGCAGTTTCCGGGTCGCGGGTTTCACCGACCATGATCACATCCGGATCGGCCCGCATGAAGCTGCGCAGCACCGCTGCAAACGTCCAGTCGATCTTGCTTTGCACCTGCACCTGCCGCAAACCTTCCTGCGTGATTTCGACGGGGTCTTCCACTGTCCAGATCTTGCGCTCGGGTGTATTGATGTAGTTCAGCAGGGCGTGCAGCGTGGTCGTTTTTCCGGAGCCGGTCGGGCCGCAGACGAACAGCAGACCGTGCGGTTTGAGTGCTAGCTTTTTCAGGCCAGTCAGGCCATAGTCGGACAGGCCAAGGGTATCGATCGAGACTGCCTTGGGTGCCGCCAAAATGCGCATGACGATATCTTCAAGACCCTCGGTCGTCGGGATCGTCAGCACCCGTAACTCGATTGCCACTGGACCGAACTGTTCGAAATTGATCTTGCCATCCTGTGGTCGGCGCTTCTCTGAAATATCGAGTCGGCACATGATCTTGATGCGCGATACCAGTGCATTGCGAAACTGTGCCGGCACCTCGGAATAGGACGACATCAAACCGTCCTTGCGAAAACGTACGCGGGTTGGTCGATTGCCTTTCAGGTTTTCGATATGGATATCGGACACGCCTTGTTCGTATGCGTCGACAATGATCTTGTTGACCAGACGGACCAACGTGTTGTCGGATTCGGTAATGACTTCTGCTTGCGAATCGAACTTGATTTCGTCGGCACCGAGTTCAAACACTAGCTCGGCAATATTGAGTCGATCGTTCTGCGTGCCATATAACTGACCGACGACCAGATGCAGGTCGTCGACCGAGGCCATGACCGGATCGATCTTCAGCTTGGTATAAAACGCCAGCTCCTGCAGTGCATGATTGGCCAATGGGTTCTCCATTGCCACTACCATGCGTGATTCAGTTTGATACAGCGGCATCACATTGTGTTTGCGGACAAAGTCGCCTGGCACCGCCTTGATCAGTAGCGGATCGAATTGAAAGCCGCGCAAATTCACGAACGGGATGCCTAATTTTTGTGCAAGCACGCGTTTGATCGTGTCGGCAGTGACGACATTCATCTTGATGAGAATATCGCCAAGGGGAAGTTTGCGGTCCTGCGTCTGACTTGCCAGCGCCTCGCTGAGCTGCTCTTCGGTGATCAGATTTTCCTGGATCAGCGCCTCACCCAATCGTAGTTGCGGCTTGCCTTTCTGGCTGTGCAGGGCCTTTTCAATATGTTCTTGCGTAACGATTTTTTGCTGCTTCAGATAGTCGCCGAGTTTTTGCGAACGCATCTGCTCCTGTTTTTCAAGGCCCTCGCTCAAAAGCTGCTGGCTGACGATCTGCTCGTCCATCAGAATTTTTCCGAGCTGGTCACCGATCTGGTAAGACTTGATCGCTTCAGTCGGAATGAAGAAGCGCTCGACCTGATCGGAGCCGTCGATCGGACTATATAAAAATAGGCCAAACGGTTTCGACACCAGACCCTGCGTGCTAATCTCGGCAGAACTTCCTGAGTGATAGTTGACGATGCATTTCTGCTGGGCGGTGGCATCGGTGGTGACCAATGCAAGCGCATCCGACAGCATCAGGCGTGTCATTGTGACCGCCGCAGTCAGTCGCAGCATGCGCAGACTTTCGAAGCCGATGCGCACACTGGTGGTAGCACGGCGTGTGCGAAATTCCAGAAATTTTTCGGCACCGTCAAGCCGTACCAGAAAGCCATCTTGCGAGCGGCCATTCTGCATCGTGACCTGCGCCGCTTTAGCGTCAGATTCAGAGTCGCCTTCGCCAATTCTCAACGGTAGCATCACGTCATAGTGCGGCGGTACCGGCCATTTGAAATCGCCCGTCATCCCTGTTCTCCGGTAGTCAATCGCGTCGCGCATTGGCGCACACCGATGTGTTCGAGAATGTTGATACCGCCTTGCTGCATGGTGTTCTCCGCTCAAAAATCGGCACTGGACCTGGGCCGATCGGTGTCACTTAAAGTGTCATCTGAATAGTTCCGAGTGTAACTGAAGTGTTTTGATATCAACACAGAGTTGGTGCGATTTTGGGTCGGGCTGCCTTGCAGAATGCAGAATGTGCCCCAACTTGCGTAACGTACCCGGTGTTATGAATGTCTGATAGCGCCATTTCAAACTAATCGCAGCAATGGAGAACCTCGATGAGCCCCGATGAATTTCGCCTATTGACGACCTTTCTGAACCAGTTAAGTCAAGTCGGTAATGTGACCAAAGATCCGCAGGCAGCGACCCTCATTGCCGACGCCGTTGCGCGCCAGCCCGATGCCGCGTATCTGCTGGTGCAGCGAGCACTGCTCCAGGATCAGGCATTAGCCACCGCGCGTGAGCGTATCGCGTCTCTGGAAGCGCAATTGCGTTCTGTACCGGCGGCACCATCGTCTGGCTTTCTCGACAGTGGCAGCAATGCATGGGGTCGCTCCGTAAGCAGCGCACCACAGCAGACGGCGGCAGTCGCACCAACCCAATATGCGCCTGCGCCCGTGGCTAGCGCCGCGCCGCACACGGGCTTTTTTGGTGGCGGAGGTGGCAGCTTTTTGACCAGCATGGCCGCAACCGCAGCCGGTGTGGCAGGCGGTGCTTTTCTATATCAGGGCATCGAAAGCATGATGCATCGCGGCGACGGATCGCACCACCTGCTCGATCAGCAGCCTAATGCATTTGGCGGCATGGCAAACAGTGTAGATAATGTGAGTCTGGCGCCACCTGTTGCCGCAGAGCCGGTGCTGTCGAGCGACAATTACAACGCCGTTGATGACGTTGCCAGTGATGACGGTGGCGCGTCGAGCGATGATTCGTTGGCGTAATCTAACGCGATGATGAATACAAAAAAGGGACAGGCCGGCGTGCAATGCAGCGCGGCGCTGTCCCTTTTTATTGCGGCATCAAAATGCCTGCAAGATGGTCTGCGTGATCAAGAAAAATTGCTGGAGACGAAATCCCAATTCACCAGATTCCAGAACGCTTCAACATATTTTGGACGCGCGTTGCGATAGTCGACGTAATACGCGTGTTCCCACACATCGCAGGTCATCAGCGGTGTGTCAGTGCCAGTCAGTGGGCAACCGGCGTTAGAGGTGTTGGCCAGATCGACCGAGCCGTCAGCTTTTTTCACCAGCCAGGTCCAGCCGGAACCGAAGTTGCCAACCGCTGATTTGGTGAAGTCTTCCTTGAATTTTTCGAACGAACCAAATTTGGCATTGATTGCATCAGCCAGCATGCCGGTTGGCGCGCCGCCGCCGTTTGGTGACAGGCAATTCCAGTAAAAGGTGTGGTTCCAGACTTGCGCGGAGTTATTAAATACGCCACCGGTTGATTTTTTGATGATGTCTTCCAGTGAGGCACTTTCAAATTCCGAACCTTTGATCAGGTTGTTCAGATTGGTGACGTACGCTTGATGATGTTTGCCGTAGTGATATTCCAGCGTTTCTTTGGAGATATGCGGTGCCAGTGCGTCCATTGCATACGGCAGAGCGGGAAGGGTATGTTCCATGATGATCCTTTCGGTGAGGGAGTCGACAACAAACTAAAAATATAAATTTAATATGTTTGTATTGTAAGGCGGATGTGCGGCAGCCGTGCTGTCGCCCTCAACGCGGGTTCGGTTCGATCAGTGTTTGCTGCACGCTGGCAATGCCGATTTGCACACAGCCATCAGCCAGGGTCGCGGTGACGACATCGCGTGGTTGCAACTGGTGCGGTGCGCGCACGATCGCGCCGGTGGCGGTGGTGATGATCGCGTAGCCGCGTTCCAGTGTGCGCTGTGGATTGAGCAGTTCGAGTTGCGTATGAAGGGTCGAAAGTGCGCGACTCGCATCGGCATGTCGACGACGGATACCGGCGTTGAGCCGACGCTGTGTTTCGGCAATCAGCAAACGTGCCGCGCGCGGATTCGGCTGATGCATTCGCAGTCGACTGTCGAGATGACGCAGTGCGTGTCGGGCTTCTACGATCGGTGTCTGCGCTGCACGTGCCAAGCGTAACTGCAGCGTATCGTGCAGCAAGCGATGATGCCGGATCGTCGCGGCCGGACTCGGCAAGCGATGCGACAACCAATCCAGTGTCTGATTTTTTTCGCCGATACTGCGACGAAAAAATCGCGTCAGCGCCAGCGCATTGCCGCCTAATTCGGCGGTCCATTCGCTGCGTGCACGGCAGGCTAGTTCCGCTGCTGCGGTGGGTGTCGGTGCGCGCATGTCAGCCACAAAATCTGCAATCGTGATATCGGTTTCATGACCAACGCCAGCGATAACAGGGACCGCACTCGCGGCAATCGCACGCGCCACCGCTTCATCGTTGAACGACCAAAGATCTTCAATACTGCCGCCACCGCGGCACAGCAGCAGTACGTCGACCTCGGCATGTTGCGACGCCAGCGTCAATGCCGCTGCAATTTTTTGTGCGGCACCGTCGCCTTGCACCGGGGTCGGATACAACACGATGCGCACATGCGGTGCGCGGCGCTGCAGCGTGGTCAGCACATCGCGCAGCGCTGCAGCCTGCGGACTGGTAACAATGCCGATCGCGCGGGGAAAAAGTGGCAGCGCACGTTTGTGCAGAGGATCGAACAAACCCTCGGTCTGCAGCTTTTGCTTGAGCCGCAGAAACGCTTCATACAAACTACCGACACCGGCACGGCGGATAGCTTCCACGCTGAGCTGAAAGTCGCCACGCGCCGCATAGAGTGTGACCAGCGTGCGCACCTCGACCTTGTCGCCTTCGCGTGGCATGAAATCGGCATACTGCGCCCGCCCACGGAACATCACGGCACGCACTTGCGCTGACGCATCCTTCAGCGAAAAATACCAGTGACCGGAAGCCGCGCGCGTGAAATTCGAAATCTCGCCAGAAACCCACATCAACGGAAAATGCCGTTCGAGCAGGCGCGCCACGGCCTGATTCAAGTCCGATACCGACAGCACAGGTGCCGTGGATTCAGGCGGTTTTTGGAAGAAGTCAGTATTCATGCGGTCTTTCAAACGAAAAGCTGTCCACAGGCCCGATGGCTGCAGTGATTGCCGTCAGTTTATTTTCTGAGGGATGGAACTAATTGAAATGTTACGCAAGCATCTGTTTTTAATAGGAGTATTTTTTGCGTGGTCGACGGCCTTCGGCAAAAAATCTTTTCAAATCAATCACTTTCATTCACCGCGAAAAAGTTACCCACAAAGTTATCCACAGGTTTGCCGATATCTGGGTGCGCCCGAGGGTCGTCACTGTGGAGTCGAAATCGACGTTGACCTCGCAATTTTCTGCCAAAGGTGTCGACTTGCCCTTGCTGTCCCAACACGTTACATTCTGCATCCAGACTATTGCATCGCACCGAGGAGTTCGTTTTGTTCGCAATCATTCATGCTGCCGGCTGGCCAATCTGGCCACTTTTAATCGCGTCAATGATCGGCATGGCATTGATTGTCGAACGCTTGTTGTATCTGCGTCGCGGCCGGATTTTACCGGTCAATCTGCTGCAGGAAGTAATCCGTGTTTATCATAACGGCAAAATCAACGCCGACGTGATTGCCACCCTTGAACGCAATTCACCACTCGGTCGCGTACTCGCCGCCGGTTTGCGCAATGTTGAAGCACCGCGCGACATCATGAAGGAAGCGATCGAAGAAGCTGGCATGGCCACCGCGCACGAGCTGGAACGTTTTCTGACCACGCTTGGCACCATCGCCACGCTGGCACCGTTGATGGGATTGTTCGGCACCGTGGTCGGGATGATTGAAATTTTCGGCGCGCAGGATGCCACCGGCGCGAACCCTGCGCAACTCGCACATGGGATTTCTGTTGCGTTGTACAACACCGGATTTGGTCTGGCAATTGCGATGCCTTCGCTCGTGTTCTACCGGCATTTTCGCGCCCTTGTCGATGGCTTCATCGTCGATATGGAACAGCAAGCGGTCAAGTTTGTCGACATTGTTCACGGCAAGCGCAAATGATGACGCATGACTATTCGCTGGGACTGAAATCATGAATTTTCGACGCGGAAAAAGCCGTGAGCATCCGGAAATTAATCTGATTCCATTCATCGACGTGCTCTTGGTGATTCTGATTTTTTTGATGGTCTCCACCACCTACAGTAAATTTACTGAACTGCAAATTACGCTGCCGACTGCGGATGCGGAGAAGGCAGTCGATCGGCCATTCGAAATCAATGTTGTGGTCGATGGTCAGGGACGGTACGTGGTCAATCGCGTACCCGTCACATCACGCGACGCCGCAGGATTATCGGAAGAGTTGCGCACTGCGGCGAGCGCAAAAGGCGCATCGCAAAAAGATCCGATCGTGATCATCGCGGCCGATGCAACGGCCACCCATCAATCTGTCATCAATGTGCTGGAAGCCGCGCGGCTGGCCGGTTTTGGCCGGATCACGTTTGCTGCGCAGACGGCTGGTCGCAAGTAGTGATCGCGTTACTTCCACTGCGCGGCAGCCTGCGCTAAATGCCGACGTCGCCTGATTCGCCGACGCTTGAAAGCTGGCTGACGCATGTGTGGCAACGCCGCTCGCTCGCAGCCTGTTTGCTGTGGCCGTTGTCGCTACTGTTTGGTGTGCTGAGCGCGCTACGACGCGCGCTGTATCGATGCCGTGTTCTGCATAGTTACCGCTTGCCAGTACCGGTTGTCGTAGTGGGTAACGTGGTGGTTGGTGGCACCGGCAAGACGCCGCTGGTCATCTGGCTGGTCGCTGCCTTACGGCGCGCCGGCTATACGCCCGGCGTTATTTCACGCGGTTACGGTGGCAAGAAAAACCGTGATGCAGTTACTGCAATTGAGGTCAACGTCGACAGCAGCGCCGATGAAGTTGGCGATGAGCCGCTGCTGATTGCGCGCCGGTCCAATTGCCCGGTCATGGTTGGACGCGATCGGGTTGCGGCTGCGCGTGCCTTGCTGGCTGCGTATCCTGCGGTCGACGTCATTATTTCCGACGATGGTCTGCAACATTATCGCTTGCAGCGCAGTGTCGAAATCGTGCTGTTTGACGAACGCGGTGGTGGCAATCGCTGGTTGTTGCCGGCCGGTCCGCTGCGCGAATCGATGTCGCGCCGACGCGATGTCACGGTGCTCAATGGCGTGCACATGCCGGTCGGATTGCCACCGAATTGTTTGCGCATGCAGGTGGCAGGTGCGTATGCGGAAGCACTGGCGAACCGCGCGCAGCGCGTACCGCTCGCAGCGCTGACCGGTCGCATTCTCGCCGTGGCCGGCATCGGCAATCCGCAGCGATTTTTCGATATGCTGCACTACGCTGGTCTGTCGATCGTGACCATGGCACTACCGGATCACCATACATTTACTGCGCAAACTTTCGCCGGCATCGCCGCTGATGTGATCCTGATGACAGAGAAGGATGCAGTAAAATGTGGCAGCGTCGATGGCGTTGCCAACGACACTCGCATGTGGGTCGTGCCTGTCACGGCGCAGCTCGACGATACGCTACTGAACCTGGTCGACAATAAACTCATTCTGGAGAAATCGCGTGGATACCCGACTGCTTAATATTTTGGTGTGCCCGCTGTGCAAAGGTCCGCTGGTGTTCGATAAAAAAGCGCAGGAGCTGATGTGCAATGCCGACAAACTGGCTTATCCAATTCGCGATGGCATCCCGATCATGTGGGTAGACGAAGCGCGTGAAACTGTCGCGCGCCATCTCGCTCCCGACGTCGGTGCGCCGCTTTGACCGATGCCATCGAGGTCTTCGCTTTTCGCACGTGTCCTGACTAGGCTGCCGTATGTCTTTTATCGTCATTATTCCTGCTCGACTCGCGTCTACCCGGTTACCGAACAAGCCACTTGCTGATCTGGCCGGCAAGCCGATGGTGGTGCGCGTGGCTGATCGCGCGGCATTGTCGGGTGCCGCGCGGGTCATCGTAGCTACCGATGACGAAGCGATTTTTGCCGCATGCGCTGCGCACGGCATCGAAGTTTCCATGACCCGCAGTGATCATCCGTCGGGTACCGACCGCATTGCCGAAGTCGCACTCACACTCGGCTTGAGCAACGATGCAGTCGTCGTCAATGTGCAGGGTGATGAGCCGTTGATCGAACCGCGTTTGATTGCCGCGACTGCTGCGCTGATTTCGGCACAGCAGCCAATGGCAACCGCCGCGCACCACATTGCTGATGTCGACGAACTATTCAATACCAATGTCGTTAAGGTCGTGCTGGATCAGCGCAGTCGCGCCCTGTATTTTTCACGTGCGGTGATTCCATGGAGCCGCGACGGATTTGCCGCATCGCGTTCGGTGCTGCCGACGGGCTTCGCACCGTTACGGCACATCGGCCTGTACGCCTATCGTAGCGATTTTTTGCAGACCTATCCAACGCTGGCGGTGAGTCCGCTTGAGCAGATTGAAGCGCTCGAACAATTGCGCGTGCTGTGGCACGGTTATCCGATTGCCGTGCATGTTACGGACAGCGCGCCTGCTGCAGGGGTCGACACAGCCGAAGATCTGGTGCGGGTTCGTCGGCATTTCGATTCAGCCTCGCCTTGAAATGCACGACTGATCCGCCATTGATCTGCAATTGCCTGCAATTCCACAGCGCGTTGATGAAATTGTATGGTAAGTTTCGTGCAAAGATCGTGTGAGATTGCATGTCGCTTACGGCCGTGCAGTCAGAGACAATCACCACCCAAATTAAAAACCAGTTAGGAAATTTAACATGCGCCTCATCCTCCTCGGAGCGCCCGGTGCCGGCAAAGGTACACAAGCCACCTTCATCAAAGAACGATTCAACATTCCGCAAATTTCCACCGGAGACATGCTGCGTGCGGCAGTCAAGGCGGGTACACCGCTTGGCGTTGCCGCCAAAAAAGTCATGGATGCCGGTGGCCTGGTATCCGACGACATCATCATCGGTCTGGTCAAAGACCGGCTGACGCAATCCGATTGCGCGAATGGCTATTTGTTCGACGGGTTTCCACGCACGATTCCACAAGCCGATGCATTGAAAGAAGCCGGTGTGCAGCTCGATTACGTGTTGGAGATTGATGTGCCGGATGCGGCCATCATCGAGCGCATGAGTGGTCGTCGCGTGCATCCGGGATCGGGTCGTACCTATCACGTTGCCTTCAATCCACCGAAGGTGTCAGGGCACGACGATGTCACCGGCGAAGCATTGATCCAACGCGATGACGATAAAGAAGAAACCGTCATGAAGCGTCTGTCGGTCTATCACGAACAAACCGAAGTGCTGGTCAACTATTACACGCAATGGGCGCAATCCGGTAAAGAGGGTGCGCCGCAGTATCGCAGGATTGCCGGGGTCGGACCGGTCGAATCGATCCGCGATGCTGCCTTTGCAGCGCTCGATAAATAAAGCCATACCAAAGCGGACGTTGAGTCCGCTTTTTTTTACCCGTTTCTTTACCAGTTTTGCAGTGATGTAATTGCGCTAATCGAGTACAGCCCGACGAAATGCTTTCTACAATCGGACGATGGATTAGTGTGACGGCGTACTGGAGCATGGCGATGAAGTGCACGGCAATTGCATGGGTGTTGCAGGCGGGTTGCCAGCAAGATTATCGACAAGGCTGACCGAGAAGGTTGCCGAAGAAGTTTGCCGATAAGTGCGGAATCGCCATTCTCCTTCCGATGTTGGATAAACATGAGGAGGAGTGGACATGGTTGAAACGGGTTTGTTGTTTGCTATTGTGTGCGGCATTGTCGCCGTTTTATACGGATTGATCTCGCGTAGCTGGATCTTGAAACAGGATGCCGGTAACCCGCGCATGCAGGAAATTGCCGCAGCCATCGAGCTGGGTGCCTCGGCCTACCTTGCACGGCAGTACCGCACCATAGGGATGGTCGGTGCGATTTTATTTGTCGTCATCGCTTTTCTTCCCGGACTTGGCTTGATTACCGCACTGGGCTTTTTGCTCGGTGCAGTCTTGTCTGGCGCGTGTGGCTTCATCGGCATGAATGTGTCGGTCAAGGCCAATGTGCGAACAGCACAGGCAGCCACCAAGGGCATGAATCAGGCACTCGATGTCGCGTTTCGTGGTGGTGCAATTACCGGCATGCTGGTGGTCGGCCTGGGCTTGCTCGGCGTGACCTTGTTCTACTGGTATTTAACCTTTAACCTCACGTCAATGGCCACCGATAAAAGCGTGCTGCATGAGGTGATCAAGCCGCTGATTGGGCTGGCCTTCGGTGCGTCGCTGATCTCGATTTTTGCGCGACTCGGTGGCGGTATTTTTACCAAGGGCGCTGACGTCGGTGCCGATCTGGTCGGTAAAGTCGAAGCCGGTATTCCGGAAGATGATCCACGCAATCCTGCCGTCATTGCCGACAATGTAGGCGACAACGTTGGTGACTGTGCTGGCATGGCAGCCGATTTATTCGAGACGTATGTGGTCACACTGATCGCGACCATGCTGCTGGGCGCGTTGCTGGTCAAGGGTAACGAGGTGCAGGCCGCCTTGTATCCGTTGCTGCTCGGCGCGGTCTCGATTCTGGCATCGATCGTTGGCTGCTCGATGGTGAAAGCCAAGCCCGGCAAAAAAATTATGTCGGCGTTGTACACCGGATTATGGTGGGCGGCAGGCTTGTCGCTGATCGGATTTGCGATCGTCACCTGGACCGTGATGCCGAACGATATGCGGCCATCGATGATGGGCTCTGCGGTGGTCGGCATCGTGCTGACCGGGCTGATGGTCTACATCACCGAGTACTACACCGGCACCGATTTCAAACCGGTGCAGCACATCGCGCAAGCATCGACTACCGGGCATGGCACCAATATCATCGCGGGTCTGGGTGTGTCGATGAAGTCGACTGCGTATCCGGTGCTGGCGGTGTGCGCGGCAATTCTCGTTTCGTATTATCTCGGTGGCTTGTACGGCATCGCAATTGCGGCCACAGCAATGCTATCGATGGCTGGCATCATCGTCGCACTTGATGCGTACGGGCCGATCACCGACAACGCGGGTGGCATTGCAGAGATGTCCGGCATGCCCGAGTCAGTGCGCGCCATTACCGATCCGCTCGATGCGGTCGGTAACACCACCAAGGCAGTGACCAAAGGCTACGCCATCGGCTCGGCTGGTCTGGCTGCGCTGGTGCTGTTTGCCGATTACACCCATGCGCTGGATTCGGTTGGCAAGAGCACGTCGTTTGATTTATCCAATCCGATGGTGATCGTCGGACTCTTCATCGGCGGCCTGATTCCCTATCTGTTCGGTGCGATGGCAATGGAAGCCGTTGGCCGCGCGGCGGGTGCGGTGGTGGTCGAAGTGCGGCGTCAGTTCCGCGATATCAAAGGCATCATGGATGGTACCGGTAAGCCGGAATACGACAAGGCTGTGGATATGCTGACGACCGCTGCGATCAAGGAAATGATCGTGCCGTCGCTGCTACCGGTGTTCGTGCCAATCGTAGTTGGTATGCTGCTCGGGCCGGCCGCGCTTGGCGGCTTGTTGATGGGTGCGATTGTCACCGGGTTGTTCGTGGCGATCTCGATGACCACCGGTGGCGGCGCATGGGACAACGCCAAAAAATATATCGAAGACGGTCACCACGGTGGCAAGGGTTCGGAAGCGCACAAGGCCGCAGTGACGGGGGATACGGTTGGTGACCCGTACAAGGATACGGCAGGGCCGGCAGTCAATCCGCTGATCAAGATCATCAATATTGTTGCGTTGCTGATGGTGCCGTTGCTGCCAGCACCGGCGCTGCAGGCTGGTGCGGCCTTGCCGAATACGCCGTTGCTGGTGTCACCGGCAGACACCGCGAATATGCCGAAACCGCCGCCGGCGCCGGTACCACCGCCAGCACCGGTTCCGATTCCGATTCCGCCAGCATCGCCTGCTGCGAGCTCCGAGGCGGTGGGTGCAGGTAATGCGGCATCGGCTGCGACAGCAACGTCGACCACACCATCGGCGCCACCTGCAGCATCGTCACCCTCAGCATCGCTACCCGCGCCAATGCCGGCTGCATCAGCGCCACCGGCAACGGTACCTTCCGCATCTGCGCCGTCCGGTACGGAAAAAGCTAATCCACCAGCAAAGCCATAGCGCGCCGTGGGTCAGCGACGAAGGCAGCCACGGCTGCCTTTTTTACGCGTGCGCAAGTTCGAGACAATCAAATCACCTATTTCTCTGGAATCTTCATGCAAATCAAGGACAACGTATTTTTGATCAGTGGCGGCGCATCCGGTCTAGGTGCAGCGACTGCGCGGATGATTGTCGCCAATGGCGGCAAGGTCGTTCTGGCTGATTTGCAGGTCGAGTCGGGCGAACAGCTGGCCGGCGAATTGGGCGGCCGCTTCGTGAAGTGCGATGTGACGTCGGAGGTCGATGCGCAGACTGCAGTCGACGCGGCGGTGGACTTCGGTGTACTGCGCGGTTTGATCAACTGCGCTGGCATTGCACTGGCAGTCAAGACGGTCGGAAAAAACGGCGCGCATCCGCTGGACGTGTTCAAGCGTGTAGTTGACATCAATTTGAGTGGCACTTTCAACATGGCGCGACTCGCTGCTGCGGCGATCGAAAAAAATGCGGCAAGCGAACAAGGTGAGCGCGGCATCATCGTCAACACTGCGTCCGTTGCGGCGTATGACGGACAGATTGGTCAAGCGGCCTATGCCTCATCGAAAGCCGCTGTAGTCGGGCTGACCTTGCCGATGGCGCGCGACCTTGCGCGTAGCGGCATCCGCGTGATGACAATTGCGCCAGGAATTTTCGAAACGCCGATGTTGCTCGGCATGCCGCAAGAAGTGCAAGATGCGCTGGGGCAGATGGTGCCGTTTCCGCCACGTCTGGGGCGACCGGCCGAGTATGCGCATCTGGTGAAAGCGATCATCGAAAACGTGATGTTAAATGGCGAGACAATTCGTCTTGATGGCGCAATCCGGATGCAACCAAAATAGGTCTGCGCGTATCCATTCAGCAGGTGCCTAATTTTATGGCACTGTGTATGCCGGCGGGTCGGCAATCATTTGGATTGGAGTCGTAATGCGTTGTGTGCGAAATCTTATTTTGTCGTTCGGTGTTTTATTGGTCGCAGGATGTGCGGTTGTACCGCCGGGTCCGATACCAGTGGCCCTTTCCACGGCGCCTAGTGCGCCCGAGGCAGCAAGTGGCCTCACTGAAAAAACTGCAGTAGCTGCCAAAAAATTCATGATCGCCGCCGCTAATCCTCTGGCGACACAGGCGGGTTACCAGATCCTCAAGGCAGGGGGTTCTGCGATCGATGCAGCGATTGCCACGCAGATGGTGTTGACGCTGGTCGAACCGCAATCATCCGGAATCGGTGGCGGTGGATTCTTGATGCTGTTCGATGGTCGCCTGACAAAGGCATTCGATGGACGTGAAACTGCGCCGGCAGCGGCGACCGAAACCTTGTTTCAAGGTGCCGATGGCAGGGCTTTGCCCTTTTACGACGGCGTGGTGGGTGGCCGATCGGTTGGTGTGCCAGGCGAGTTGCGTATGCTGGAAGCGGCGTACAAGCAGCATGGGAAGCTGCCGTGGAAAACCTTGTTTGAGCCTGCCATCAAACTGGCTGAGGACGGATTTGTAGTCAGCCCACGCATGGCGACGCTGTTGAAATCCGAGCAGTATCTAAAAAACGATCCAACGGCGCGCGCCTATTTTTACGATCGTGATGGCAATCCGTGGACTGCCGGGCACCTGCTGAAAAATCCACAGTTGGCACAGGTATTGCGCGACGTTGCAGCAGGTGGAGCCGACGTGTTTTATCACGGTCGCATCGCCCGCGACATCGTCGCTAAAGTGCAAGGGCATCCCACCAATCCAGGGCGACTTACGCTGGATGATATCGGCACCTATCAAGCAAAAATCCGCACTCCGATTTGCACCGATATAAAAACCTTTACCGTTTGTGGCATGCCACCGCCCTCGTCGGGTGGCATCGCGGTGGCGCAGTTGCTCGGCATTCTTTCGCATACCGATATTGCGGCAGCCGTGCCGCGCGATGGTCGTCCGTCGGTGGAAGCGATTCATCTATTTTCGGAAGCGGGCAGGCTGGTCTTCGCCGATCGGGCGCGCTATGTTGCCGACACTGATTTTGTACCGCTGCCGGGCAAGAGCTTTAACGCTTTGGTTGATCCAGGTTATCTCGCGGCGCGGGCGAAGTTGATTACGCCACGCTCGATAGGTGTTGCACCATTCGGTGCGCCACCTGCATCGATAGTGGTAGCCGGTGTGGATACCTCACCAGAGTTCCATTCCACGTCGCACATCTCGATCGTCGACGCACAGGGGCAGGCAATTTCGATGACGACCTCGATCGAAGATCAATTTGGCTCGCGTCAGATGGTGGACGGATTTTTACTCAACAATCAGTTGACCGATTTTTCATTCGACTCGCGCGATGCGAATGGTTTGATCGCCAACCGGGTGCAGGGTGGCAAGCGCCCGCGCAGTGCGATGTCACCGACGCTGGTGTTTGAAAAAGGCTCGAACAAACTGCTTCTCGCCATCGGCTCACCAGGTGGCTCATCGATCATCAATTATGTCGGCAAGGTACTGATAGGGATGATGGATTGGGGACTTGATGTGCAACAGGCGATCAGTTTGCCGAACTTTGGCAGCCGTAACGGACCGACCGAACTTGAAGAAGGTCGCGTGTCTGGCGCCGATATTGCTGCATTGGAAGAAAAAGGACATACGGTGCGCGTAATGCCGCAAACCTCTGGGCTGCAGGGCATCATGCGCCTGCAAATTCACGGTGAAGAAATCTGGCTCGGTGGGGCCGATCCGCGGCGCGAAGGCCTGGTTATGGGAGACTGATTGTCTATAATCTACAAAAATAATGCATAACAACAAAAAAACAGGGTTGGTACTGAGCGGTGGTGGTGCGCGCGGTGCGTACCAGATCGGCGTTTTGCAGGCGGTTACGCAACTGCTGGTCGAGGCCGGTTGGCCTGCGTCGAAAAATCCGTACGATATTATTTGTGGCACGTCCGCAGGTGCTTTGAACGGCACAGCACTGGCCTGCCATGCCGATGATTTTGGCGAAGGATTACAACGCCTGGCATCGATCTGGGAAAATTTTTCGGTCGAGCAGGTGTATCGCGCGGATTCGCTCGGCGTGATACGTTCCGGCGCGCGCTGGCTGTCACTGATGTCATTCGGTTGGCTGTTGCGCAAGTGGCGCGCCAATCCACCCAATGCCTTGCTCGACAATACACCGCTGGTCACCTTGCTGAACCGTATGTTGAATTTTCCGCGCCTCGATGCGGCGCTGATCGATGGCTCGTTGCATGCGTTGGCGGTCAGTGCGTCGTCGTACAGTGCCGGTCGGCATATTACGTTTTATCAAAGCGAAGCCAATATCGTGCCGTGGATTCGCACCCAGCGCGTCGCGATTCGTGCACAGATTGGCGTCGAACACTTACTCGCCTCGTCGGCGATTCCGCTAATCTTTCCAGCCACGCCATTATTTTGTGATGGCCAGCGTGAATATTGCGGCGACGGCTCAATGCGCCAAGTTGCACCGATTTCACCGGCGATTCATCTGGGTGCGGACAAGGTATTCGTGATTGGTGCCGGGCGTTTGAACGAACCTGCTCGCGAAACGGGTGGTCAAGCGCACTATCCAAGCTTCGCGCAAATTGCTGGTCACGCGATGTCGAGCATTTTTCTTGACGGTCTTGCGGTCGACATCGAGCGCATGAATCGCGTCAATCTGACGCTGTCGATGCTGACCGACAAACAGCAACAAAAAACACCGTTGCGACCGATCCAGATGTTGACCATCGCACCGTCTCAGAGACTCGATGAAATTGCTAGCCGACATGTAGGGAGCTTGCCGAAACCGATTCGCATGATGCTGGCCGGTATTGGTGCTACTGACGTTCGCGGCGCAGCGCTGGCCTCATATCTGCTGTTTGAGTCGAGCTATACCAGCGAATTGATGGCATTGGGTCGCAGCGATGCGTTCGCGCGGCGCGACGACGTGCTAGCATTTTTTGGCTGTACTGACATCGCGCCGTTGTCCACCTGATCTTTCGTGCCGGCGGGGTTGGTGAGGCTAATTGGCGTATGCGTATGCGCCTGCGTATGCTTGTTGATGTCGCGCTCGAACCTTAACAGGTCAGACACATCGTGCCGCCACCTGCCTTCTCGCAATCTGCGCGAGGTGGCCTTCAATTCGGCATTGCTCGTTGACTATTGTCCAGTGGGGCAATAGTTGGCGCGATTCCTGTCGTTTTTTGTGTCTTGAATGAAAAATTCCCACCATGTTTCCGGGCTGATCCAGAAGTTATCCAAACGTGATTCGGGTTGATTCGGGGAGGACAACACGTTACCCTACGGGATAATGCGTGCTTTCAGTTGGCAAAGCAGCAATCAAAATCAAGGAAAACACCGTGTTTTCAAAGGCGCTCACATATATTGTTGCGGGATGCTGCGCTGCGGCGCTGATGGCTCCTGTGCAAGCGCGACAGGCAGATCAGGGCGATATTCCAGTGGCATCACTGCCTCCAGAAGCGCAGTCAACGTTGACGCTGATCAAGCAGGGTGGGCCTTTTCCCTATGCCAAGGACGGCGTTGTGTTTGGCAATTATGAGCGGCAACTGCCGAAGCAGCGACGCGGTTACTACCATGAATACACGGTACCAACGCCAGGGGCTCGCACTCGCGGTGCGCGTCGCATCATCGTCGGTGGCACGCCATCCTATCGCGCCGACTATTTTTACACCGGTGATCATTACGCGTCGTTTCAACGTATAAAACAAGACTAGCACCAACATGAACAATAACAATGAACGCCGATCAATGACGACCATGTTGAACCGCGTTGAAAATCATGATGGCTCGAATCGAGGGGAGAAATGAGTTTGCTTAAAACCGTGCTGCCGAATGTGGTCCAGTCTATCCGTGCGTTTCGCGTTACCGAACTGCAAGAGGAAGCGGCGCGTCTCGGCCAGCACTTTTTGTACAGCTACTGCGCAGATGCCGTAACCAAACAACAAGTGTTGGCATGTATTGCCGAGTCATTTTATTTCCCAAAACATTTTGGGAAAAATTTCGATGCGTTAGCCGATTGTTTGACTGACTTGCCGTTTAAGGCGGGTAGTCAGCCAGGTTTTCTGGTTGTATTGGAACAATTACCCAACACACCGAAATTCGACAAGGAGGCGCGCGAAATTTTGCTTGATGTGTTTCGTGATGCGGCTGATTTTTGGGCAGAGAAAAAAGTTGTTTTCCGCGTGTTTTACTCTTTTCAATAGCCGACACACTTCGCAGCGGTTTCTCATGTCGCGGTAGGCAGAGCGGTAGTTTTGATTGCCGAGTGCCGCACCTGCGGTACAATTTGGCGCATGAAAAACCTCGTGATCTTGATCTCTGGTCGCGGCAGCAACATGCGGGCGATTGCTGAAGCCGCACAGCGCGAACAGTGGGATTGCCGGATTGCAGCAGTGATCAGTAACCGGCCAAGTGCCCTTGGATTGGCGTTGGCGGCCGAAAAGAAATTTCCTACTGACGTGGTCGACAGCGCGGCGTTTGCCGGTCGTGAAACCTTCGACGCTGCTTTACAAAACACCATCGATCGCTATGCGCCTGACCTGATTGTTATGGCGGGCTTCATGCGCATTCTTACAACGGCTTTTGTCGAGCATTATCGCGGAAGGATGATCAATATCCATCCGTCGCTACTGCCTAGTTTTCCCGGGCTTGCAACGCATCGGCAGGCGCTTGCTGCTGGCGTGAAAGTCCATGGCGCCACCGTGCACTTCGTCACGCCGACGCTGGACCACGGTCCGATCATCGCGCAGGCAGCAGTACCCGTTCTGCCAAACGATACCGAAGAGACGCTGCGCGAACGTGTGCTGCAGCAGGAACACCTGATTTATCCGCAAGCAGTGCGCTGGTTCATTGAGGATCGATTGACTATCGCCGATGGCGTGGTGCAAGTGCGCGATAAGGCTCCCTGAATATTGTTTTACTTTTGAAAGTTTCTGCATGAGATTGCCCCCTGCGATCATTACCAACACCGAAGAAGTGCTGCGCGATGTACTGCGTTTTACTGGCCCTGCCGACAGTACACTGTCGCGCTATTTCAGAGAGCATCCGAAGCTCGGTTCGCGTGAGCGCGGCGCCGTAGCCGAAGCGATCTACAGCATCTTGCGCAACAAGTCGGTCTATACCAGTTTCGCCGAATCCGGTAACGGCCCGACCATGCGCCGCCTCACGTTACTCGGATTAGCCGATGCTATGGGTGCAGAATCGCTCGGCGGCTTGTCGGAAGAAGAAACCGAATGGCTGGATCGCACGACGCAGATCGATCGGTCGCTATTGCCGGCAATGATGCGCGCGAACTTGCCGCAATGGCTGTTCGATAAATTCGTGGCACGCGATGGTGAAGCGGGTGCACTGCGCCTCGCCGCTGCACTGAATGAGCCGGCACCGCTGGATTTGCGGGTAAACGTGGTCAAGGCCACGCTGGAAGAGGTGGTGAAGGCACTGGGTGAAGCGCCGATTCTTGCTGAAACTACGCCGTACTCGCCGGTAGGATTGCGCGTGCTGAAAAAACCGGCACTGCAAAATTTACCGCTGTTCAAGAACGGTTTGATCGAAGTGCAGGACGAAGGCAGTCAGTTGCTGGCGCAAATCGTTGGCGCGAAGCGCGGCGAAATGGTGGTCGATTTTTGCGCGGGTGCCGGTGGTAAAACGCTTTCGCTAGGTGCGGCGATGCGCAATACCGGTCGCTTGTATGCGTTCGATATTTCCGAGAAGCGGCTCGCCAAACTCAAGCCGCGCCTGGCGCGCAGCGGTTTATCGAATGTGCATCCGGTCTTGATCGCGCATGAGAACGACGCCAAGATCAAGCGTCTTGCCGGCAAGATCGATCGTGTTCTGGTTGATGCACCATGCAGTGGTTTGGGTACCTTGCGGCGCAATCCCGATGTCAAATGGCGCCAGACCCAACAGGGTGTTGCCGAACTGAATGTCAAGCAAACCTCGATTCTGTCAGGCGCTGCGCGGCTGGTCAAAAACGGTGGTCGCCTGGTGTATGCGACCTGCAGTTTGCTCGAGGAAGAAAACGAAGCGATCGTCTCGGCGTTTTTGTCCACGCATGCCGACTTCGTGCTGATACCCATGCACCAGATATTGGCCGAGCAGCGCATCGAGCTCGCCATGCAGGATTATCTGAAGCTGTCGCCGGAGCTGCATCAGACAGACGGATTTTTTGCCGCCGTGCTCGAACGCAGGAAGCCGACCGAGTCCGACGCAACGTAATTTTTGTTTAGGGCTAAATTTGGAGCCGATATTTTCATGACGCCGAATTTTTTTTCCGGACTGTTTCTCGATATCTGGAGCGACCTGCAACAGCCGTCAGTATTTTGGCAGGTCGCCACCATCGTTGCCTGTCTGGCCGTTGGCTGGCTGCTCGCCCGCTTGTTGAGAGCGTCGTTTTCGCCGCAGAAGTCAGGCGCCGGTGTGCTGCATTTAGGCGTAGCCAGTTTTTCGCGTGTTCTCACACCGCTCCTCATTTTGCTGCTGATCGTGATCGCACGTCCGCTACTTGCGTGGTATCACCACGTCACTTTACTGCGACTGGCGATACCGCTAGTCGCCGCGTTCATGTTAATCCGGCTGAGTTTGTATTTACTGCGCCGCGTCTTTGCCAGTCACGGCATGGTCAGTGGGACGCTGATCGCATTTGAAAAGTTTATCGCGCTATCGATCTGGCTCGGTTTTGCGTTGTACATCACCGGCCTCTGGCCTGATTTGATCGACGGTCTCGCTAGCACCGTTATTCCATTCGGGCGCTACAAGGTCTCGCTATTGACGATCCTGCAGGCCATCGCCTCGGTGGCAGTGACGCTGGTACTGGCGCTGTGGGCCGGAGCATTGCTCGAACAACGCCTGATGCGGCTCGACTCGGTACATTCATCGCTGCGCGCGGTCATGGCGCGCATGGCACGTGCTCTGTTGATACTGATTGCCGTGCTGCTCAGTTTGTCGCTGGTTGGAATCGACCTGACGGTGCTGTCGGTATTCGGTGGCGCGCTTGGTGTCGGTCTGGGCCTTGGTTTGCAGCGCATTGTCGGAAGCTATGTTTCAGGCTTCGTGATTTTGCTAGAGCGCAGCATGGCGATTGGTGACATGGTCACGGTTGACAAATATTATGGCCAGGTCACGCGCATCAATACGCGTTATACGATTTTGCGCGGGCTGGATGGCATCGAGTCAGTAATTCCGAACGAGCTATTTGTTTCCGGACCTGTACAGAATTATTCGCTGACCGATCGTGCACTGCGTCTCGTGACGCACGTCTCGATTGCGTATGACTCCGATCTTGAGCAGGTGTTGCCACTGCTTGAGGCCGCCGCAGCAACGGTCGAGCGGGTCTCCACCGTAACGGCACCGGTTGCGCAACTTGTGAAATTCGGCGGCGACGGACTCGACCTTGACATTGGTTTCTGGATTGCCGATCCTGAAAATGGCCGTGTCAATGTCGTCTCGGACGTCAATAGAGCAATCTGGCAAGCGTTGAAATCCAATGGCGTCCAAGTGCCGTACAACCAGAGAGAAGTACGTATTTTGAACGACGCGTTTGTCCTTGCAGCACAGAGTACAGTGGCGCCTGCTGTTACCGGGCCGACGCAGCCGCCAGTAGGCCCGATATCGTGAACAGAGTACAATTTAGTGTTGGGCATTGTTAAATAGTCTCGCATCGCCATATGTTGTCATGCTCGGTCATCCCTTTACCACTTCCGGAGTAGCCTCATCTTGAACACTGTTTTGAATGCGGTCCTTGATTTTCTGTCGAATGGCCTCGTGCATGCGAGCGTTTGGCAAACCGTGATTTTTACATTGGTCGTCACGCACATCACCATTGCTGCAGTGACGATTTATCTGCATCGTCATCAGGCGCATCGCGCGCTGGATCTGCATGCGTTGCCGAGTCATTTTTTCCGGTTCTGGCTGTGGTTGACAACCGGCATGGTCACCAAGGAATGGGCAGCGATTCATCGCAAACACCACGCCAAATGCGAAACGGTGGATGATCCGCACAGCCCGGTCACGCGCGGCATCAAGAAGGTCCTGCTGGAAGGTTCGGAGATGTATCGTGCCGAGTCTAAAAATCTGGAGACCCTTGAAAAATATGGTCATGGCACGCCGGACGACTGGATCGAGCGCAACCTGTATACCCGTTTTAGCTGGCAAGGTGTTGGCTTGATGTTGATCATTAATGTGGCCCTGTTCGGTGCACTCGGTTTGACAGTATGGGCGGTGCAGATGTTGTGGATTCCGATTACCGCGGCCGGCATTATCAACGGTATCGGCCACTACTGGGGCTATCGTAACTACGATTGCGCCGATGCAGCAACCAACATCATGCCGTGGGGAATTTTGATCGGCGGTGAGGAATTGCACAATAATCATCACACCTTCGGTACCTCGGCCAAACTCTCGTCAAAGTGGTACGAGTTCGATATCGGCTGGATGTATATCCGTATTCTGGAAATTGCCGGACTGGCAAAGGTCAAGAAAATTGCGCCTGCGCCAAAGTTTGATCGTCAGAAAATGGTGGCCGATCTCGAAACCCTACAATCGGTTGTATCGAACCGCTATGACGTGATGGCCAAATATGCAAAGTCGTTGAAAGCGACCTGGCGCGAGGAACTGGTGCAATTGCGCGCCAAACGTCAGCTGGAATCACATTTTCTGAAATCGTCAAAACGGTTGTTACATCGTGCGCCTGCCAAGCTTGAAGCGCCGCATCACCAGCAGTTAAACGAACTATTCCGTCACAGCAAATCACTGCAGACGATGCATGAAATGCGCGCTGAATTAACGGCACTGTGGGATCGCTCACATACCAGCCGCGATCAGTTGCTGCACCAACTGCAAGACTGGTGCAGCCGCGCTGAGGCATCTGGCATCAAGGCACTGCAAGAGTTTTCGTATCGGCTGCGTAGCTACACGTAACACAGACCGAAGAGGAGAGCGGATGAAGCGCACTGTTCGGCGCATGCGCTTCATACACGAATTTGAAGTACGAGTTTGAATCACAATGCGGCCACAACGGCCGCATTTTTTTGTCGTGATCTTGAGAACCATATCCGCCATAAAAAAAGCCGCTCGATGAGCGGCTTTTCATTTCAGCAAACAAGCGATCAATTACTTGATCTTTGTTTCCTTGTATTCCACATGCTTACGCACCTTCGGGTCGAACTTCATGATCGACATTTTTTCAGGCGTGGTGCGCTTGTTTTTGGTAGTCGTGTAAAAGTGACCCGTGCCTGCGGTCGACTCCAACTTGATTTTGTCGCGGCCAGATTTAGCCATGATGGTTCCTTTATTCTGCTAGTTAGACTTTTTCGCCGCGCGC
>JAYTZV010000259.1:0-26033 GCA_043741695.1 Burkholderiales bacterium | reverse complement strand
AAGCCATAGCGGGGAAATGCGCGGCATGTTCTAGAACGCGTAAGTCATGTCGACTATAAAGGTGCGGTCATCTTGTGGAATGCTCTGCAACACACGCGGTGGTGACTGATTATCGAAGTGCTCTTTACCCGACGGATCAACGTATCGTTTATTGAGCAAATTTTGAATACGGAAGTTGATCGTTACATTTTTTGCTAAAGCCGACGAAGCAAGATTCAAATTCACCAGCGCAAATCCCGGTATGTTGTTGTCAAACACATTGATGCGTTTTCCGGTGTACTGCGCTTCAAGACCAAGCCGTGTCGCGCTGTTGAATATGGTGCGCGAGTAATTTAATTTCACCAGTTGGCGTGGCGTGTTAGAGAGTGATTTTCCGGTCACATCATTACGGGCCGACTGCAAGCTGACACTACCTTTGAGTCTGGAATCGTCTTGCCATATTTTTTCGGCCTCGATTTCAATACCTTTTGCCGTGGCTGTGTCTTGGTTATTGAAATACAAAAGTCCGTCAGCAGGATCGGTTGCGAGGTTGACCAAATTACTTAGCTTGTAATTAAATATTGAAACGCTCGCACGGCGATCAGTAAGAGGGAAAAATTCGGCGATAACTTCAAATGTCTTAATATGCTCTGATTGCAAGCCCGGTACGATTTTATAGTGCACCGCATCGACAACGTAATAACGTTCGTACGCATTTGGTGAACGAAACGCAGTGCCATATAAAAATTTAGTCGTTAAATCTGGTGTCACCCGATAAATCAAACCGAGTCGCGGATTCAACGAATTACCGCCATCGCTGTCATTGTCGTAACGTAGCCCGGTGCTCAACACCAGTTTGTTGGTGAGTTGATAGTCATCCTGAAAGTAAGCGGCATGCCCCCGCTTTGGCGTCGACAATGCCAAATTACGCACGGTAGGGTCGGTATCGTAGTTGGTCTGCGCACGCACGCCGGAATTCGATAGTTCTACGCCGTAGACAAGTTTATGTTCGCGAAAAGACGTGTTCACAAAATGCAGGTCAGCATTGACGGTTACGCTTTTTCCTTCATCGTTATTAACTGTTGCCCCATTCGGAACATAGATATAGCGGCCGCGATAATCGTATCGCGTCACATTCACGCTGCTATTAAGTGCCAGTGATGGCGACAGTTCGGTTTGGTAGCTTGCTGTTGTCGCGATGTATTGATCAACTGTCTGGCTGCGGGGGTCATTAAATACCTGTCCATAGGACGCAGTTGGCACACCTTTCGTGCGTTTGGCCAGAAATGTCTCAAGCGTAAAGTTTGCGGTATTGAATTTGGCAAACAGTTGCGTGGCGCGGTCATAGTCGAGCCCTGTCGCGATACCGTTGTTGCTATTAGCGCTATTAAATTCGGGGAAAAACAAGTCCGATCCTTGTCGCGAATAGGTGCTGGCACTCATCAGGAAATTGACGCCGCTAGTTAATTTTCGCCCCGCACTAATACGTAGTTTTTTGGTTCCATAACTACCGGCCTGGACACTTACTTCGCTGCGATTAAAGTCTTTGCCGTTTTTAGTGAGGATATTCAACACACCAAAAAATGCGCTGCTGCCATACAGTGCTGAGCCAGGGCCTGGCACGTATTCGATGCGCTCCACCATGGCCAGATCGATGGGGAATTCGGTACCGATCGATCCTTGTTCATACACCGAATCATTCAATCGCTGGCCATCGATCAAGATCAGAATGCGTGAATTAAAATCACCCGGCCGACCCGATCCGCGGCTACCCAGGTAGCTGTAGTTATGATCGTAAGCGACAAATACACCGCGCAGGCTGCGCAACACATCTGCCAGCGTCTGGTAGCCGAATCGAGAAATATCGTCCGCGGTAATGACCGTGACCGCAGATGGTGCGTCGCTTTGTTTTTGCGTGAACTTCGATGCAGTCACGACATTTACATCCAGTAGTTGGTCGATCGATAACGAGGTCAGATCATTTGCATCGGCCGCCTGCGCATCTGATATCCATTGCAGCGCCAGCGCACAGAAGATCAGCATGATTTGCGTAGGGTATCTAATAAGTACGGATGTTCGTTGCATGGCAACTTACCTTTCGGTGGGTCGCATCGATTTTGTATCGGCTGATGCGACAAAGAATAGTGGGGGCGATTGGGTAAATATGCCTCTGTAGAACGATAGTCGAACAATTAACTGTTGCTGTCTAGAATAATTTGGCGCGGCGAATTCTGACGATAAAAAAGTCACATCGATACAGATTTTCTGTGCAAACGAAAAAAATCGGGTGGGATTCAATCGGATCAAATCCTGACAAGCGGCAGCCAGGCGCAACCGCCCGCAGAAATGTCGCCTTACATTTGATACAACAAATGATCAGTCACGATCACCCAATCGGCGTTAGCTTCCATAGCAAGCCAACCGTCTTTATCGGAGATCATCATGGAAAACCAAACATTCCCAGTCGTTCAGCGCATGCATCCGCTGATGGTTGGTGCCGCGGCCTCGGTCGTTCTCGTCAGCCTGCTCGGCGCAGCAGCCATCACAGGCATTCTTCCGTCTTCCCACAGCACAGCTGTACCAGCTTCATCAAGTGCCCCTATCGCATCAACGCCCGTGCAGTCAGAATCCGCACCGATGGCGGCAGGTGGCACACAAACCGTCACCGCTCTGTCGACGTCTCGCTTTTTAACTGCTGACGGCCGCGTGCTGGAAGAAGTCCCAAGTGTAGCTAAGTCAACCTCGGTTCGATCGCCATCAGCAGCGGTGATTTCATCCAGCGACATCCCTACGCCAGCGCATCACAAAGCCGTGCGCCATGTCGTGCACCATCAACAGCAAGTCGCGTTGAATGACACGGTGCCGCAGTATCAGCAGCAGAGCAGTCAACAGCAAAGCAATCAGCAGTCCAGTAACCAGCAACCAGTCTATCAAGCGCCGCAAGTCCAGCAGCAGCCGATTTACCAGCCGCAGCCGCAAGCAGCGTCGGTGTTCGGTAATGTCAACCCTGTGCAAACCGGAATTGGCGCGGTCATCGGTGGGTTGCTGGGTAGTCAAGTCGGCAAGGGCAATGGCCGCACGCTAGCCACCGTAGCCGGCGTGATCGCCGGCGGCTACGCAGGTAACGAAATCAGTCATGGTCGCAGCCCTGTGCCGACCTGGTGATGCGTCCGTAGTGATGGCTGAAGCCCCCGCTAGTCGGGGGTTTTTTTTGTCCAGACCCGCGCACCGACACGGGCTACCTCTTGATGTCGAGTTCGGTACGCGCTGCACCGCACAATCGATAATTCAAAAGTAGTATTAGATCGCTACCACGCGCAATCCGAACGGGTGAAAATCGAAGTTCCTTTTCACTGAATGCGATTGTCTTATGCCGAAACTTATTCACACCATGATCCGGGTTCTCGAACCCGAACGGACGAAAAAATTTTACGCCGACGGTTTTGGTTTTAGTATCACGCATCAAGTCAATTTTCCAGATTTCACGCTAATTTACATGCGTAATCCGGAAAATGATTTCGAGCTTGAGCTGACGCACAACCATGATCGCACCGAGCCTTATACGCATGGCGACGGATACGGTCACTATGCCTTCGTGACCGACGACGCGTCAGCCATGCGCGACAAGCTCGAAGGACTTGGCTATGCGCCATTACCGATCAAGGAATTCAAGCAAGACGGTGCATTGCTTGCACGCTTTTTTTTCATCCAGGATCCGGACGGTTACAAAATCGAGGTGCTCGAAAAGTGGGGCCATTACCACTGAGACATCGGAACGCGTTTGATTATTCAAAAACAAAATTAGGAGACCAGCATGACCATTCCTGAACAACCAAAACGTCGTCGCTTTTTACAAATCGCCTCGACTGCCTCAGCCGCGGGCGCGATGACGGGTATCCCGAGTCTGTTCCTATCCAATCAGGCCGCAGCTGAAGAAGTACTCGGTACCGAAACCTTTGCCACGCTGACCAAAATGGCACGCGATATTTTTCCGCACGACCGCTTTGACGATGCACTGTACGCAAAGGCAGTTGCTATCTATGGCGATCAGGTCAAACAGGATGCGGCACTCGGCAAACTTTTGATCGACGGCTGCGTGGCAGTCAATGCTGCCGCAACTAAACAGTCCGGGAAAAATTATGTGCAGTTATCGGACGAAAAAGCGCGACTCGCCATATTGACGGCGATGCAGACAACGCCATTTTTTTTGAAGATTCGCGGCGACCTCGTGGTTAGTTTGTACAACCAGCCGGCAGTCTGGGGCAAGCTTGGATACCAAGGTCCGTCAGCTGAATTCGGTGGCTATATCAACCGCGGCTTCAATGACCAGAACTGGATGGATCAGGCATAAAAAGCGCCGAGCATCCGTGGTAATCAATTAAAAATTCAGGAGACAAACATGGCGGCAAAATTCAGTTTGAACGAAGAGGTGGTGGTGATCGTTGGTTCGGGTGCGGGTGGCGGCACGCTCGGCAACGAGCTGGCACAAAAAGGCATCAACGTTGTCGTGCTCGAAGCGGGCAAGCGGCATGAAATCAGCGATTTTGAAAACGACGAATGGCCGATGTTCAACAAGATTTCATGGCTCGACAAGCGCACGACGTCGGGTACCTGGCGCGTCGCGAAAGACTTTCCCAATTTGCCGACATGGATTGTCAAGGCGGTGGGTGGATCGACCGTACACTGGGCCGGCGCCTCGCTACGTTTTCAAGAGCATGAATTCAAAACCCGCACGCACTATGGTGCTATCGCCGGAGCTAACCTGCTCGATTGGCCGATTACGCTGGCCGAACTAACGCCGTATTACGATCGCGCCGAATTCAAGATGGGTGTCGGTGGTACCAACGGCATTCCGCGTCTGCCGGGCAATAACAATTACAAGGTACTCGCTGCCGGTGCCAAGAAGATGGGTTACAAGGAATTCCATACCGGTAACATGGCGATCAATTCGCAGCCGCGTGATGGACGTGGTTCGTGCCAGCAGATCGGCTTCTGTTTCCAGGGCTGCAAATCTGGCGCGAAATGGTCGACGCTGTACACGGAAATTCCAAAGGGCGAAAAGACCGGCCATCTTGAGGTCCGTGCTGATGCACAGGTGCTGAAAATTGAACACAACACCGCCGGGCTCGTCACTGGTGTGTTGTACAGCGATTCGAAAGGCAATCGCAATTTTCAAAAAGCGCGTGTCGTGTGCGTGGCTGGAAATTCGATCGAATCACCGCGTCTATTGCTGAACTCGGCCTCGCCGATGTTCCCGAACGGTCTTGCCAACAGTTCTGGGCAGGTCGGTAAAAATTACATGCGCCACATGACTGCAACCGTATACGGCATTTTTGAAAAACCGGTACACATGTATCGCGGCACAACGATGGCAGGCATTGTGCGCGACGAATCACGCCACGACACCAAGCGGGGTTTTGTCGGTGGCTACGAAATGGAAACGCTGTCGTTGGGCGTGCCGTTCATGGCGGCGTTTCTGGATCCGGGTGCATGGGGCCGTGATTTCTCGTCCGCCATGGACGCGTATGACAACATGGCCGGCATGTGGCTGGTGGGTGAAGACATGGCGCAGGAGTCGAACGGCGTTACGCTGCATGCAACCGAAAAAGATGCGTTTGGTTTGCCGATTCCGAATGTGCAGTTCAGTGATCATGCAAATGATATTGCGATGCGTAATCACGGTTTTAAACAGGGCAAGGCGCTGTATGAATCAGTCGGTGCGAAACGAACGGTTTTCACGCCGCCGTATCCTTCCACGCATAATCTCGGTACTAACCGCATGAGTGCTAACGCAAAAGACGGTGTGGTCAACAAGTGGGGTCAGGCGCACGATATCAAAAACCTGTTCGTCTCCGATGGTAGTCAGTTCACCAGCGGTGCGAGTGAGAATCCGACGTTGACTATCGTTGCGCTGGCAATCCGTCAGGCGGAATACATCGCGCAATCGATGTCGCGCAAGGAACTCTGATGCGCTCTGTTTTTGTTGTTGCACCATTGGCGCTGCTCGCGCTTGCAGCGCGCGCTGAAGGACTTCTCGACGGCGAGAAGTTGTTCAAATCGCAGTGTGCGGCATGTCATTCGGCAGCGGCGGGCGAGCCGAACCGGCAGGGACCGAATTTGTTCGGTGTCGTGGGTCGCAGTGCAGGCACGGTGCCGCAACAGGTTTATTCGGACGGTTTCAAAAAAGCGCTCGCCGGAAAAACCTGGACGCCGGAGCTGCTAAATAAGTGGCTCGAAGATCCGCAAGACGTAGCGCCCGAAAGCATCATGATGTACCAGCAGGCTGACCCGGAAAAACGCGAAGCATTGATTGCGTATCTCAAAACCCTGCACACAAAGTAGGCGATATCGATTAACTGATATCGTGTAATCATCTATTCTTCCGAAGCAGGGAAGACCAATTGCAAGCGGCTCATTACAAGGAGCAAAGCATGTGCGAAATTTATGTCAAGGCCGATCCGATTTTGTATGAATTACGGACCCGTTCAATTCGTATTCATGGCATCGTCACCAGTATTCGACTGGAAAATTTGAGTTGGGATATTTTGGCCCGCATCGCTTCCCGAGACGGGCTAACTACCAACCAACTGATCTGCCAGCTGTACGACGAAGTGATCCACCAACAAGGAAAAGTAAGCAACTTCTGCTCGTTTTTACGCGTTAGTTGTATGCGGTTTTTATCGAATGTCGCGCTGGAAGAAGACAAGACATCACTGCTGCTAAAAACGTCGACACCGACAGTTTCCGGTGAAAACAAAGATGCGCAAAACGACCGAGCGGATATCGGAAAAATGAAGCTGCAAATTATTGGCGACGCGGGTGATCGCGTCTCGGTACGTGCCGGACGACGATAGTGCATCGCCGCACCCTCCCAATGTCGTTGCTCAGTTGGCTGTTACCGGATCACCGATGTCGGTTTGTTCCAGCGCGCGTGCCAGCGCCCGGTCAACAATGCCATCGATTTGCAAGACGCGTGCCGAACTTGCGCGCAGTTTGGCAGCCAAGTCTTCTGCCGTGACTGAAAATGATTCGCGTCGCTGTCCTGCCGAGAAGATAAACAGCGAACGCAGCGGACTGACCCAAGCCAGCTTCAAACGTTCAGACTGTGCATCGGTGTCCTGAAATTCAAGCCAGGCACCGCGCTCCAGTTGCGCAACCTGTTCCACAAATTGATCCGGGGGCGGCGCAGCAATTTCCTGTGCTCGGAGTGCAAGACGCCGTTGCGCTGCTTTTTGCGCCGCTTCTACTGCAATTTCAAGTTGCCGCCCGGGGGTGAGGTCCAATGGCGTGCGCACAATCGACGCGTGCGCTTCGGCCAGATCGGCAAAAAATTGCAGGCGCTCTGCATCGTTCCATCGCGTCACATTCAACCATTTATTGAGCATGCCCAGAATCGCAGGAAGACGCGTAATCAACTCCTTGCGCTCATCGGCGGTCGCTTTCGGTTTCACGCTCCACAGTAGAGCGTCCATCGTCTTGATGGCATTAGTTAAGACTTCCGGTTTTTCTTGCGCAATGCTGTGCGCCAGTGTTAATACCGGCACCCAGCGACGCTGTAAAAAATCTTCAACGAATGGTGCGAGTTCACCCGTACTGATGCGTTGCGCAACAGTTTGTTTTGCCGAGGTGGTGGCAACCTGCATTTTTTCGCCGTGCAGTGCGCGCGTGATCGGCGCTTCCAGTGCTGCCGTCGTTGTGGTTTCTTCTTCGTGCAAATACGCTTCGAGATCACTGACTGCTTTTGCGAGGTCGGTGCCATTGCCCTCTGCCGATTGCTCAAGGTACGCACGCTCGACCGTACGCTGCATGGTTTGATAGAGCGGGTCATCGAGCCCTTTGTGCTGGTCCCAGCTCATGCTCGCTCGACCAAGAAGATCAATCAGCTTGCGCGCCGGATGGGCATCGCTATAAAAAAATTCCTTATCGGCGAGTGCAGTTTTCAATAACGGCATTTGCAGTACGCTGATCAAATTTTTGATCTCATGGGGAATATGCTGGTGTTCGAATACCGAATCGAATACCTGCACCAGCAGATCGATGGTGGTCTCGTCCACCGGGGTCAACATCCCGGCCGGAATACCTTGCTTGAGGTCAGATAGCTGCTGGCTGCTGCGACCCGTTGTCGGCACAAAGTTGTGTAACTGTGCGAGGTGATCGAGCAGGCCACTGCTTGCTGCGCCGCTGGCATGTTGCACGTGGCCAGAGGCATGGTTTGTCTGATCGACGACACCGGTATGGTCGAGAGCAGACGCGCTCTGCGATGTGAAGAGCTCGCGCAATTTTTGGCGTATCGCAGTGTCGCGCGCTGCATTAGACACGGCGTTCAAATTGCCATTCGATTTGTGCACGCGGTAGGCGTTGCTCAGATCCGGCAAGATCCCAGCGGCAATCAGCGTACCGTTCAACGCGCCGATGATTGGGTCCAACGTAAGAAACACATCGGGCTTCAGAAGCGGAAGAATCAGCGCATGGGTCGCAGGATCAGGATCGAACTCAGACCACGCCGAGCGTATCGCTTCCAGCCATAACTCAGGTCGAAAAGGATTTTGCGAGAGTGTCAACGCATCGCGATCGAGCAGTGCAGCAAGGCGTGTTGTCAGCGCATTTAACGGCACCGCATGCGCGGTATCGAACTGGCGTGCGACCGCGCTGAGCATAACCTTGTCATCCATTTCCGCGAAAGGCACCAGCGCCAGGTCAACTTCAGCGTGCGGCGTGGCGTGCGGGTGATCACTGTCGAATGTGGCAAATGCGTCGCGCAGCATACGTTCGATGCGTGACGAGGCGACATGAAAAAACACGTAGCGGTTATTGTTGAGAAGATTGCTGGCGTTGAAATGAAGATTTGCTTGTCTGGCATCCGTAGTGTGCTCCGATACCCGCATCAGGGCATCTACCAGGCGCGAGACAAATACATCGAACTGGCTGTTGGATGCTTGTAGTGCGGTATCGAGTAATCGCAGGAAATGTCCGCGCCGTTGTGCAGGCGGAAGCGGCGTGTGCGCTGGCGGGGTAAGAGAAGAAAAAGTTACCATATCGCTGCCTGGTCGGGGTATCCGCGAGTTCGATGAATCGAATGAGGCTATGCTAACCAGTATGCATCAAGTTCATAAATATTTCTATGTGGAAATATAATCTTGTGTAGGTGTGAGTGATTTGTCAACCAGATGAAGGCAGTTTCATACCAGAGCTGGGTCGCTACTTTCGCGGAATTACGCTTACGCGACCAGGTGTTGTTCGTTATGCCAACCAAACTGCCGGCAGACATGATCCAGCCGCTGCAGCAGATCGGCATTATCCCGACCAGCCAGATTCAATACCGCGTAGCGGTGACTGCCCAGCCATTTGTACTCGCGCCGCAGGCCGCGCCCGGTCTTGGCATAGATCATTAAACGCGCATCGGGATAAGTTTGCGCGAGCCATGTGCGTTGCGCAGCAGTTGGCAACTGCGCGCAGGTGGTGCCATCAAATTTGCGAAACACGAACGACGCTGCGGCGCCAAACGCCGGTGGGATTACGGATGCAGGTGGTAGTGGCTGCGCGGTCGCCAGCGCAAAATTAATTGCGTACGCGTCGATACCATTCACCAGCCGATAAAAATCAGCGGTCTGGGTCGACATGCGTGGGTTAACTTCGATCAGCTTGAGACTGTCGTTCGCCACGTCGTAAAAATATTCCAAATTGAAGCAACCATGATCGTAGCCAAGTTGGCTTAATATTTTTTCGGTTAGTTGCTGAGCCCGCTGCTGCAACTGATTTTGCCAGCATGACGGGTAAGCAAAGCGTAAAAACGCATGGGTGCCGGGATACATAATCTCGTCCACGATACCGAGCAGCGTAACTTTGCCATGCTGTACATAGCCGTCGATATTGAGTTGCACACCCGCCAGCGGCGCTTCGGCAATCATATGATGGGCGTCTGCTGTGCTAGCGGGAAGCAAGCGGCGCATCACATGATTAAATGGTCGAACCAGACGCTTGATGAGAAAAGTTTCCCACGGTGCGAAATCAAGCAGATGTTGTAACGCTGCGCGATGTTCGATCTTCCTCGCAAGCACGGAAAAAGTCGCCTTGACCGGTTTGACAAAAAACGGCACGGGTAGTGGTAATGGATCTTCTGCGCGCAGTTTGTATGGAAAAATCGCGAACCGCGGTACCGCGTCGGGTAAGACTTCGGCTACTTTCTGGCGCGCAAGATATTTATGTTGGCAGGTCAATGTGCTCAAGGCTGATAACCCCGGAAGGCCCAGTTGTTCGGCCAGCAATGCCGCACACAAACCGCCGAACTGTTCATTGTTGCTGACCACACCATCGATCTTGCCGCGATAGCGTTTTTCGAGACGCAGCACGAAACGCCAAATGTCGAAGGTCAGTAATTGCGTGTTCGACGGAAAAGAAAATAATTCGAAGCCTTCGAAAGAAAACTGGTACGGCTGCATGCTGTTTGCGTCAAAGCGTTGCAATGCTTCGTGGTCCCAGTCTTTGCCGAACAGAATCAGAATGCGCAGGGTAGGGAGCTGGTGCGATGGTTCGCTTGGCGAATCGGAGGTCGGCTGCACCGGTGCTGCGCTGGCAGGTGCAGCAAGCACCGATACCGGGCCGCGAGCACGGCGCAACGGTCGCCATTCGGCGTTTAATTTCAATCTCAGATTGGACAGGACATGGGGCATCGAAAATCATCCATCACGGGTACGGTGTAGAGATAATTACAGAGAAGAGTTACCAAAGCGTAACGTATACGTTTTTGGCCGTCCGATGGATGTATTTTTTGATCGCTGCGCGGTCGATGTCGAGATCGACGTCAGAGTGTCTTGTGATGATCAAGCCGTTGCAAGATATCGAGCATCATCGCCTCTTGTGCCTCCAGGTGTTTCAAGATGGTTTCTATTTCTGTTTCGGCCTTCACGTTGATATCGAAGTCCGCTTCGGCGCGGGTTTCCGCATGCTTGCCTTGCAAATTCTGGCCAATCAAAATCAATGGCATCAAAAAAATCTGGATCATGTTCGACACGAACAACCACAGTACGAACCCGGGATAGGGATCGAACTGCAGTGCCTTCGGCATCAGCATATTCCAGCCGAGCCACGTGACAGTCCAAGTGACGATGAGGAAGAAAAATCCCATCGTGCCGACCCGTTCGGTGCACCACAGTGCCGTGCGGTCGAGCTTGCTCAAACGTGCACGATGCTCGACGTTGGCATTACGGGAGATACGATGTAAATGGTTGGCTGCGGCGGGTTTGGCGTTGGTCACTGGAGTACTTGCAGGGATCAGGTGTCGATATCGACACGGCACTGCAGGCTATCACTAAAAAAGTTGTTTGAGCTTCTGACAGGCATCGTCGATGTCGTCGTGGTCAAGGCCAAGGGTTTCCATCGCTGCCTCGCCACCGACCTCCCATTCAAGTGACACGGTCTGTTTGCGAAATTCCTGAATCGCTTTTTCAACCACAAGATTGGAGGCAATCATCGCGCGCACTTCTGCGGGAACAGAGGCATCCTGCAACGATTCATACGAATGATGCAGCCGAATCGCTTGGATGATGTTGGTGTCGAGATCCCACTCTTGCGCCAGCATCGCACCGACAATAGCGTGATCGATCCCATGACGGCTGCGCTCGATTTCCGTGAAGCGGGTAGATGCTTCACGGTTGGCAAGTGCCAGTGTGGCCAAATACGTCGGAAAACTTGATTTCAGAATCGGTATGCCGATATCGCAGAACAAACCAAAACCATGCGCGACTTCCGGTGCGATCAGGCGCGTGTGTTGCGCCATGCTGGTCATTGCATTGGCGCGCTTTTCCGATACATCCCAAAAGCGCGCCATCATCATCTGACCTTTTCCCATCAGCGTGCGCGTGATCAGGTTGGTCATTACCGCACCGGTTTGCCGTATGCCGAGCATGGCAATGGCGTCTTCCACCGATACCAACCGCCGACGGGCGCCGAAAATTGCACTGTTCGCCGCCTTCAGCAAGTTGCCCGACATCGCCACATCACGATTGATTAAATACGCCATACGAGAAGGCTCAGGATCGTCGTGCCGGATTTCGCGCTGCAGCGCCAGCAATAGCGCAGGGCGGGGCGGAATGATCACACCTGCGAGAATGGTTTCAGCGTCTTTGTCTGATAGCGAATGATCTGAAACAGTGGTCAAAGGTGGCTCCCGGTATCGAACAAAAAGCGATCGACATAAGCTGCTGCTTTTTTAGCAATGCCATTTTATAGTACCCGAAAACAGCACGCCGACTGAACAAGTGTGCTTCATCCGCACAAACGCGGCTGTGGAAGACGATGCGCCGGCAAATCCAGCCGCAAAATACACCTTGTACGATTGCTGATCGATCTCAGCCGACAGCGACAACCCGGCTCCAGCGCATCATCGCCAGTACTGCCAGCAGCACCATGCAGCCGAAACCTGCGGTGATAGCGGACAGGGGTGCATCGATGGTAACTAGCGCGCCGTAAGTCGACAACAACAACACCGAAGCGCTGTTTTCACCAAAACCCTGAACCGCGATCGACTGCCCGGTGTGCATTAGTAATGCGCCGCGATGCTGCAGCAGGGCATTCATCGGTATTAGCAGCAAGCCGGACAACACGCCGATGACTGTCAGTAGCACCACCATATGACGCAGATTATGTTCATTGGCGACGCATACCAAGGCAGCCCCGATCATCAGACCGATCGGCAGCAACGACAGCACTGCAGACAGGCGAATCCAGCGCCCGGCAGCAGCAGCGCCGGCAACAAGCCCGAGCGCAACGGGCAGTTGCAGCAGCGCCGACTGCCCCGGCGAGAGCTGCGCCACTTCCTGACCCCAGCGCAAAACGACAAACTGTAATCCGGCGGCAACCGCCCAGAACAGGCACGTGACCGCCATTGCAATGCCGCCCTCACGATCGCGCCACAGCCGTTGTTGATCGCGATAAAACTGTTGCAGGCTGCTCGCTGCGTCGGCAGGTATTCGTTGCAACAGAATACGGGTTGATGGAATCGATAGTGCGGTCAGTGCAGCGATTGCGTACACGATGAGCAGGCATGCTGCCGCGTGCAGGGCGATCGATCCAAGCGGGACCAGCGGAGTGAGAACATCATGCGTCAATAAAAAACTGCTGGCACCGACGCCGATCAGGATAGCCAGCACCGTGCTGATTTCCATCCACGCGTTGCCGCTGACCAGATCGCGCGCTGTCAGAAATTCAGGCAGGATGCCGTACTTTGCCGGACCATAGGCCGCCGCACTAATGCCAACCAAGGCATACGCCATTAAGGGATGCAGTTGAAAAACAAGCAGCGCGCAACCGATGCACTTTGCCAGACTGCCGATAAAGATCACGCGACCTTTCGGCCACGCATCGGCAAATCGGCCGGCAAGTGGTGCCAGCACCAGCGACGCTGCATAGAACACAATTCGCAGTGCCGGCACGGTCCATGCCGCGGTATGGCGTTCCATCAGTAACGCAATGGAAATCACTAGCAACGCATTGTCGGCGAGCGCGCCCAAAAACTGCGTCAGCACCACTAGCGACAAGGTACGACGCTGCCCACGATTCATTGGTGCGCGCGTGGTTCGAGAAAGTGTTTGCGGTAGCGTGAGGTGATATCGTCAAAGTGCATGATCAGCGGCAGGTCGGCGGTGTTAAAGGCGGCATCGCGGGCAGGTGGTCCGAGCAAACGGGCACCGCAGCGAAGATAGCCTTTGATCAGTGGCGGAATTGGTGCGCGTGGTTGATTGAGGGACTGCACAACAGACTGCACAACAGAGTGCGGAACGGCTTGCGGAGCGGCCTGCGCGATTCCGGGTGCACCGCAGTCATGGGTCGCGGCACTCACCGAATGCAGCATCGGCGTGCGCGGCTTTACCTGCCAGCACGTTTCGACCAGATGTGTGCTGCGCAATTGTTCCCAGATTGAGTGAGCGAGTGTGCCATTGTCACCAAGCCATACACTGGCACAGCCGACCAGGGTATGCAATTGATGCATGGTCATGAACTGGCCCAGTGCACGCCACATTGCCAGCACCACGCTGCCTCTGCGCCAGTCCGGATGCACGCATGAACGACCTAGTTCGACGGTATCGCTGCGCAGCGACTCAAGTGGTGCGAGGTCGAATTCGGTCTCGCAATACAAGCCGCCTGCGCGTCGCGCCTGATCCGGCCGCAGGACGCGGCAGGTGCCGATGACCAGACCAGGCAAGCCGGGTAGGGTAGCGGGTGCACGGATCAACAGATGGTCGCAAAATGCATCGAAGCGATCTCCTTCAAGATGATCGCCTTGCTGTAAAAATTGATGATCCGGTACGGCACCCATTTCAACAACGAAGACCTGATGACGCAGTCGTTGGGCAGCGCGAACATCGGCTTCGCAACTAGCCCACGCCACCGTAAACGGTGCGCAGTTTGACGCTGCATCGTCATGTCCGGACGGATCGTTACCACGTGTATGGTGAATTACGCCGGGGGCGATGCACAGACTTGTTGGCGCGGACGCTGGAAATGCTGCTGGCGGTGGCATCTTCAATTGGATGGTGGATATTGCGCGATCAGCTTTTGCTGACGCTGATAAAGCCGTAACAGCGTCAGTAGCCCGATCGGGCGCACGCCGCGTCGACGCATCTGATGACCGAGCGCGAACAGGCGTCGCTGCTTTTCAAAAATCATCCGGAAGGCAGTGACTACACCGATCTCCGGGTCCCATGCCTCGATCGCTTCGGAGCCTGCACCGTTGATTTCGATAATCGTGAAACCATGGCCCGCATGCAGTGCATCCAGATCGTCAAAACGTACATCGAAGCGGCCACCGTGAAACGACGGCATGTCGCGCGCAATCGCATCGATTGTAGTGAGTAGTTGCGCGCTCATCAGGTGCGCGCCATTACGATACAACCCACCGACGCGAGTTGAGCCGATCGTCGCAAGCCGCACTGCTACCCCGCGTGCTGGCACCTGTGTGGGATCAAAAGTTCCGTGATGCTGGGGTGATTGCACCAAGCGGCGCGTGCGCAGATCGGCATGAATTAACTCATCGATAGTGTGCACGCCGTCACCAATGACCTGAGGCGAGTGGCGCAACGCAAGCCCAATCAATTCACCGATATCGGTATCAGGATCGCGTAGATAAAAAATACCAGCTTCACCAGCTGCCGGCAGATAGCGCTGCAAGACAATGGTTTCGTTACGCGGAAAGACAGCGCAATACGCCAGCAACGCATTCATGTCATCGATGCGTTGCACGCCGAAGCCGCACAGACCGAGATTTGGTTTGGCGATGATTGGAAACTCCAAACCTGCGGCTGCCATCTTTTTCGTCAGTGACCGTCTGGTTTGTTGGCGATGCGTCGATACTGCGCAGAAGTCAGCGATCGCCTGCCGTGCAATTGGACCGACGCCGTTAAAGTAATCGAGTTTGCCTTCGCCTACCAGCCCGCCAGAGGGTATCGCCGGATTGATGGCCGACGGCAGCGTAGGGCCCAAATACCGAAGCGAGAGCCACAACCATTGCAGTGCCAACGGAATGCAGATCAGCCACTTCGGCATGCGTTCGATCAGGCTAGTGTCTTGATGGTGCGCGGGTTGTTTCTGGATGCAGTTGGTCTCGAACATACCGAATGATGGCGATGAATTTTTCATGGCACGAAGTGTTGCGAACTTTTCTGCGAACGTGTGGCAACCAGACCTACAGCTGCGATGCGGTCTGCATGCCGGTAAGCTGGTCGCTCCAGTTCTTCACCAAATACATCAGGATCGATTTCGGCATACACCCAATGGCATCCTGATTGCTGCAGCGGCATTTGTAATTCCGCCAGCAGACCGTCGACGCCATCGACAATTGCCACGCCGGTGTAGAGCAGCAACGTGCCGCCCGGTGCCAGCCGTTCGAGTGACTCTGTGGCGAGACGCAGGCTGAGCGCGCGACCCAGCCGATCGCCGCCGTGCCGATACAGACGTTTTGCGTCGTCTTGCAAATACGGCGGATTGGCGATGATCAAATCGAAATCACCACTGATATTTTCAAAGCCGTCGCTGAGAAGGGTGGTTGCTGGCGTACGTGCGAAGGCGGCATTAACCGCTGCAGTGTGCAGTGCCTGTGGACTGATATCACTGAGCGTCAGCAGCGCGTCGCGGCTGATGTCGGCAATTATTTTCGCCGCTGCGATGCCGCCTGCGCCGCTGCCGCAGCCGATATCGAGAATGCGGTAGGGTTGACGATCGGCATCATCGGCAAATCCGATCTCGCGCAAAATGAATTCACGCACGAAGTGCACGAAGCGATAGGTGTCCGGTCCGAAGAAAACCGATGCCTCATCGATCGTTGGAAAAGCTGAATGGAGAAATAAATTGCTATCGATGCTGGCGATACGCACCGCGCTACGCAGCGTATTACCCTGTTCAATCAACACGCCCGCATCCACCATGGTTGCAAGTAACGACGGCGCAATATCCTGCGAGTAAAAGGCGCGACTCCAGCCAAAAATATCGCGCAATGAGCAGGGTGCGACATCTGTGCACTGCGCAAGAAATCGTTGGTGCGTTAATGGTGTCGGCGCGATGAAACGGTAACCGGTCGACGCAACCTGCGTGAGTAAAGCTAACAGGTGCAGTGCGTTGTCACCACTGGCAGCCTGAACATCGAGAGCGTGTTTCACCAATCTATCTCGACCGTTTGACGATCTGCTGTAGTAAATCCTGGGGCTGGCTTTGCATCGACAGCAGAGTTTCCGTCCTCCCAAGCGTAACCGGTGAATAATTCTTGCGCATAGCGATCGAAACACTGCTCACCGCACGCAAGACGCATCAGTGCGCCCTCGGCAATCCACCGCGCGCATTGCATATCGGCTTCGATTAATGGGGAAATAACTTCGGCCATCCATGCACGAGCATGCGAAACGTCCAACGCCGCATGTAGATCGAAATAGGCGCGCATCCGCGCATCGAGTCCGAGCCGTCGCATGCCTGCTGCAATTTTTTTGACGCGGCTGGGTGCAGTCAGTTCGATCACACCGAGCGCACCAATCGATTGATAGGCGAAGCGGCGTGACATTGCCAGGCCGAGCATGGTATTGCTCAACGCGAGAGACTCCCATACGGTGGTGTCGATCGATGGTGTGAGATCGAGGCCATCGACCATTTTTTTCAACATCTCGCCATGCATCGCGCCTTGTTTTCCGTGGCCCATCTCATCCCAAAAATTTCGCGCACATTCGAGTTTCCCGCGCGTTGGTAATTTCACTTGCGTGATGGCCAGTAAGTCCTCGAAACCCGCTTCACCTGCTGCTTCCTGCGTGAGGAACCAGCGCATGTCTTCCAGTGTGGCATCGTCAGCCAACCAGTCAAACAGATAGTGTTGCTGACCGGGGCCGATGTGTTCGAGCGAGGCAAACCAGGCGAGAAACTGCGTACTGTCCAGCCGTTGAGTCGGTAGTAATGCTGCGATCGCATGGCGGCGCTCATCGAGATAAACACTTTCCATCCGACGAAAATCGGTTTCGATAAGCAGTGCGGTTTGCCAGTCTGCATCGGGATGGCCAAGCGCCGTACGAGCAAAATTGAAATGCGCAAGCGCTCGGTGAAATTGATTGGGATCGAATTCGGTATTGATAGACATCGTTTAATTTGAATGAGAAAGATCAGTCGTAGGCAACGCGCACAGTACTGTGGGCGTGCAATCGCTCGCGCCTGCGAAGCTTGACGCTTGCTAAGGGGACAAGAATAGCTGGCTGATGCCAATTTGTTCTGTACGCTATCGAACATGGAAGGGCATTGAAAATCGGACCATAACAAGTCCGATTGCGTCAAACGTGATTGGTTTATTTACACCGACGCGTATTGTTGGCACGGCAGGCTGAAGTAGAACGTCGCGCCTCGATCAATCGCGCCAGTTGGCCTCAAGCGCTCACCATTGCGAACATCGACATGCAAGCGCTGGCAGAAATGCATCAGTTGCGGCAGCGTCGTTGTCGCTTCTTCGAATTTGGTTAGCGCGTCGGATTTGCCAGCGAGGAGGAAGCCGCGTACAGCGGCATGTGCATCGCTGCTGATGCGCGTGGCCCGCTCTTGCTCGAAACGTACCTGGTGCGTACGTTCGACCCATCGCGCGTTGCGTTGAAATTCGCTGATCTTATAGACGGTAGTAATGGTCAGCGCTGTTGTTAGCAAGACGCCGCAGCAGATACGCAGAAGTGGCAGTAGTGGCAATAGTTAAGCGCGCGAATGCGGGGCAAATTTTTTCATGTCGACCGTTTATTAAGCGAGCCTCTCACGCTTCGCCTCACGCAGGTGCGGCATGCGTAACATCGTCTCGACGGCGTGTGCACTGGTTGGTTTGCTAAAACTATAGCCCTGAATCTGATCGCAGCGCAGCAGCTTGAGTAAATTCGATCGATCTACGGTCTCGACACCTTCTGCGACGACTTTCAATTGCAGGCCGTGTGCCAGCGCAATAATGGTCGACACAATTGCCATTTCATTGACAATGTTATTTATTTCTGTGATGAATAAGCGATCGATTTTCAAGACATCGATCGGCAACTTGGCGATATAGCGCAGCAACGAGAAGCCGGTACCAAAATCATCGACGGCAATTGTCATTCCACCGCTGCCTAGTTCAGCGAGCTTTCTCGTGTTGTCATCGAGATCGTCCATGAACAGGCTTTCCCGTGATTTCAATTTCGAGTGTTTCGCATGTGTCGTTGCCAACCGCATCGAGCACGCTGGCGACAAAATTTTTCTGGCGAATCTGCAGTTGCGACACATTCACCGCAATGCTGGCGGCGTCAGACCGCTCGCCTGCCACTGTCGATATTGACGCAGCGCCTTACAGATAACCGATTGGCCGACGTCAACGATAAGTCCGGTCTCTTCAAAAGCAGAAATGAAATGGAAGCGCGCAATCAGGCCCTGCTCAGGATCGTTCCAGCGAATGAACGCTTCCAGTCCAGCAAGACGTCCGCTCGTCAAATCAATTTTTGGCTGGTAGTGCAAGACAAATTGCTGCAGCTCGATGACCCGCCACAAGCGGTTTTCGAGCACCATCTTTTCGCCGGCCCGGGTACCCATGTCGAGCTCGTAGACAACCTGCGCAACCTTCTCGCGTTTAGCATGGAACAAAGCACCTTCGGCAGTGCGCATCAATATCTCGGCCTGATCGCCGTGCTGCGGAAACGCTGCCATGCCGATACGAAGCGAGATCCGGATTTCTTTGCCAGCGACTAGGATGGGTGATGCCATCTTGTGCGCTATTTTTTCGGTAAGTGCTGACGCTGGTAGCGCGTCACCAAGTGCACTGCACACCAAAAATGCAAAGCAGTTCGAGTCCACGCGTTCAGTGACGCGCTTGGCGTTTCGCACGCCACCAGCCGCCCGGCGAATTGCTGCAGCAGGATAATGCCACCCGCGCGTCCGAGCGTATCGTTAATATTGCGCAAGCGGTCGATGTCGATCTTGGCGAACGAAATTTGATGCGCTGCACGTGGATCCTGACGGGCCATTTTTTTTGCAAACGCTCCAGAAAAAGTACGCGGTTAGGTCATCCGGTCAGGTTGTCGAAGTAGGCGAGATAGCGCAAACGCTGCTGGCTTTTTTGATGTCCCATCGCGTAGGAAATATCCGCGGCGAGCTGATTGAGCAGCACCATTTCTTCGTCATTAATGAACCCGATGTCCTGCGTATACAGCGCCATCACGCCGATCGATACGCCTTCAACAATAATCGGCAAGGCCACTACTGAACCGAACCGGGCTTCTGTCGCGTGTGGTCGTAATGCCGTCATCGACTGATCGCGCTGGATGTCGTTGTAAATAACGGCTTTCTTTGCACGCATCGAGCGTGACGCAGGACGTCCGCCTTCCAACGCGTTCCTGTCGATATTGAGATTGATGTGTTGCATGTAATTTTCGTGATGACCTGCAAACGCCACAGGTTGACCACGGGTGGTACCGGGCGTGAGCAAGCCAATCCATGCCAGCTTAAAATGACCATCGCGTCCAGTAATCTCGCACGTTTCCTGCACCAACGTTTTTTGATCGCTGCTGCGCACGCCCACCGCGTTAATGTTGCCGAGGAGAGATTGAATCAGGTTCAGACGCGCGATTATCTCCCCTTGCTCGCGTCGATTACTGACGCTATGAATTACTGACGCTATAAATCACGCAAGACACCCACGTGCCTGATTGTCCTCGCAACGGGCTGAGCGTTATTTCTGCCGGAAAAGTGCTGCCGTCTTTGCGTTGACCGTCTGCCTCGAACGTGACCGAATTGGTCACGCTTGTTTCTCCGCGGAAGGCTTCGTAATGACTGTCGAACTGGTCAGGTATCAGCATCGCAGAGCATATGCCGAACAGTTCGCCGCGCGGACAATCAAATAATTTTTCGGTACGGACATTAACGATTTCTATGCAGCCTTCGGCATTGATGACCACGATCGCGCTGGGCGCATATTCGATCAGGTGACGAAAGCGCTGTTCAGCACCTACGCGTGCTGCGCGCGATAACAGATCATCCAACGCGCGCCGCACTGCTGGCACCAGACGCTTGATGTTTGTCTTCGCAATCTAGTCAATCGCACCGCCACGCAGCGCAGAGATCGCAGTATCTTCATCGATCGTGCCGGAGACAAACAAGAACGGTACTTGCGGGATATGCGCATGTGCCACGGCCAGCACAGATAGACCGTCAAAGTCCAGCAGAGAAAAGTCGGACAGGATGACATCAGGCTGAAAATTTTTTAGCACCGCTGCAAGTGATTCAGCAGTTTCGACACCTTGACTATCAACTAGCGAGCCGTCGCGTTTGGGTTCACGCAGTGCCAGCTCGGCATCGGTCGCTGAATCCTCGATCTGCAAAATTTTGATGCGCACTGACTGCGTGATAGCAGTCGATTGAGTGGCTAGTTGCATATCGTTCTCGTTTTCCAAACAACGAGTTTGGCATTGCAATATTGTCGGCAAGTGAATGCGACAACTGCGTGGCTTGCATTGGAATTTTTATGCGAACAATTGCCGTAGACAAGTTGCAGACTTCGCCATTGGGAAAGTCACTTGACGACGTTTTGGCTGGTACTGCGGTGAAGTTGGGGCTCAATGGCACTGTCGGCAAACGCGCTGCGATAGATTGGGTTGGGCAGTTGTTACTCAAGCATGACAATGCGGCGGTTAAAACCGCGTGCCGCGTTGTGTGCGCTATTCGATAATATCGGCCGATGTGCGGTTGTGAACGTAGTCAAACTGTCGTCGAATCGTCATGGCTTGCTTCACCCGTGAAGAAATACTCGTTTAATAATAAGTTCTAAAAAGCAACTAATATCATGCTGGCGGAAAATTAAATGTCCTGTTCGGTACCAAACGTAAAGACACTAGCTGTTAGTGCGCGTCGCACCCCCGGATGTCTGCATCGTTGGCAGCGGTGGAGCGCGGTGATGGAGTCGCGCGTTGCTGCGCTTCTGCCATTACCTGTATGCGAACGCACCCCGAAGTACGCGCGATGAGTGCTTAGGATGGCCAATAGAAGTCACACTGAACGGTTCGGATTGTTCTGAGGCGTCAGGCTCAATCAACGACACTAAATCACGCCATAGAATCGCTCGCTTCTCGGTTTCAGTTGAACGAGGCGTCTGTCTCTCGTGCGAACTTTTTAATTCCGCTTGGCAGGCGATCAACGTGCATAGTCAGTGACCTGCTTTCTGAGCGCCGCTTGCACGGAAGCGTTGCACATTTGTGTCTCTTTTTTCTAATCATCGTGAGCAATGTTGTGATCGACATAAACATGCTCGCTATGATTTTTCGCAAAGTGGATATTTGGCTTCGGCCGATGATATTTGTTATTAAAGCGGCGTCTTCTGAGGCGCGCTTTTAAGACACCTTGTCCCTGACACTCGCCACGATTAAATTTTTGGAGCAAGAGATGCAAGTCAATCGAAACATGTCGACATTCCATGTCGCAGACTCGACCGAAGCGGATACCTCGAGGGATGCTGCCCGCGACGCGCGCCGTATCATCAAAAAAATCGCTCGTAACATTAATTCAGATGTGAGAAAGCTTGGCCGCCAAGGTTTTCTCAGCACCGATGTGGAGAAGCTTACTGGTATCCACGGTCGCTTCGCGGACAATCAGGCGCGACTCGCTGAATTATCCGCAAGGGGACTCGATGGCACTGCGCCGCCCCAAACCGTGGCGCGCAAGTTACGCAGCGCGATTGTGCTGGGCGGCGGAGTGGTTGGACATAGCGGTGCAATTGTCGGTGCAACTGTCGCCGGTGTCGTCGAAGGGGGGCGTGATAGCTGCAACGGTACCGGTAATTAGCACAATAGGTGGTGTCCAATCAGGTGCCAGGGAAGGCGCGCAGATGTGTGGTGGCTACACCTCTCCGGTCACCGTTCCAGTCGGAGCGGCTCTAGGCGCAGTCACTGGTGCCGTCAACGGTGTACTTGGAGCGGTCGTCATGGCACCGGTGAAAATTTCCATAAGAGGTTCATACGCACGTAACACCTTCAGCGTGTTGGATTTGTATTCAAAAGCGCGTGCACACGTGAAGCGAAAAAACATGAGTACGCAAGAAATTGCCGATGCGGCCGCAAGGAAAGCAATCAATGCGTTGCCGAAAGCAGCGGAGCAGCGCGAACAAGCCGAATTTCTTCAAAATGCGCCAGCACTTATGCGAGAAATGGAGATCGAAATGGCGGAGGAAGCGCGCAATGCTCGGTAGCTCAGTTTCGGTTTGGGGGTGGCATTTATTCCTGGGCGTGATTTTTAAGTAGACCTTGTTTTTACGGGGCAATGGGTGCGCAGTTTTGGCATCGTAAGGAACTCTTTTCGCCACTACTCCGCCCATCGAGCTTCGTCTTCGGACAGGTTTGACTTTCAAATTAGACGCGCATAGGACGGTTATTTAAGAGCGATGATTGACACGCCGCAATAGGAAATCCATTTGTCTTGGTTACCCTGCTGTTTTGCATGATTCACATTCAACTAGTTAGTCAGACAAAACAAGCGGGTAGTGCGGAGCTAACTCCGGCTTGGGATGCTGTTTTCCTAAGCTTAATTTAATAAATTTAATAAATATCAACTTCTTCAAGATTGAGACACCCGCTCACAGCTTTGCTGAAGCCCAAAGAAAATAGCAACCATGATCGTAGACCTCGCCGAAGCCAATAATGTCAACAAATTGGGCAGATATGCTTTCGCCTACGGTGTGGTCATGCTCTCCGTATTCGCAGGATTATTAGCAATATCGGTAATTCTCAACGCGCCGTTCTACGGAACTTTCGGTGCTGCCAATCTGCTGCGGCAGATTTTTCGACTTGTGGCGCTCGCGGCAGTAGTGCTCGCTGCCTATGCGTTTTTTTGCTACCGGCGAAGCAACGGGACAGTAAAGCTGTTTTCTAGTGTCCAGATAGGATCGTTGGCGATTTTTTTCGCCGCTCTTGGGATCGACATCAGTGGGGTGACGACTTTGGTCCTGCATGTGCTCAGTGCTTTGGGAGCGGCGTTTCACGATTCGACTATTCCAGTGTCGCTGCTCTGAAAATAAAGCGATGCTGGGATGCAATCTTTTGGTCGCTGATGAAAAATTATTGATCAGGTATCGGCTCTGTTAAGCGGGGCCGGGAGTTGGAATTATCCAAACGAAAAATGCGCTGGAAGTACTCGGACGTTCATTGAACGGAGTTTCTCAATCGTTTTCATCCGAAACCTCAGCAGTCGACAGAGGCAAATTTATGGTCCACGCATTTAGGTGACGTGGGCGGCGGGTTTAGCCTGCCTAAAAGTGCCTGAAGACTTTCGTGTGAAGTCATGCTTCTGCGCCGCTTGTTATTGCTGGACTCGACGACTCGGCTAATTTCATTATCGAGTGAACGAAGGGTATTTAAGCCAAGATGAAGCGTCGAAGGAGAGAGCGCGGCGCGATTGCATAGGCATGCTGAGCTGGCGGCACCCGCCTTACGATCAGCATATTTTCTGTTGACGAATCCGACCAGGAGGTGCCGCAACGCAAATCCGCTTCAAACCAGTCCAATCAAAAATAATCCTGACGGAGACAAAATGCACAAACTGCTTTGGAAATTTCTGGCAGCGACATTACTCGCCGCGGCGGTCCTGCCCGCTGCCTCTTTCGCATCCGGTTACACGCAAACGCGGTATCCCATTGTCCTTGTGCACGGTGTCTTCGGCTTTGACAACATCGGTCCGGTTGAATATTTTTATGGAATTCCTTATGCGCTGCAGGTCGATGGCGCCCGCGTCTATACAGTATCGGTGTCAGCAGCAAACAGCACCGAAGCGCGTGGCGAACAACTCCTTACCCAAGTCAAACAAATTCTCGCCGCCACCGGCGCAAGCAAAGTCAATTTGATCGGGCACAGCCAAGGTGGTCCAACCTCGCGCTACGTTTCCTCGGTGCGCCCCGACTTGATCGCTTCGGTGACGACAGTCGGAGGGGTGAACAAAGGGTCCAAAGTAGCCGATCTGCTGTTGGGGATTACGCCGGATGGGTCGTTGTCGAGAGCCGTGCTCGGTTCGGTCACGAACGGGCTTGCGACCATCATCAGCTTTCTCTCGGGAAGCCCCAACTTGCCCCAAAACGTTATTGCAGCCAATATCTCGTTGAGCACAGTCGGTACCGCAAAATTCAACGCCGCGCATCCTGAAGGCGTGCCAACCAGCGCGTGTGGAGAGGGCGCGTATTCTTCTCGTGGCGTGTCGTACTTCTCGTGGAGTGGCGCGCAACCGTACACCAACTTTCTCGACGTACTCGATCCGGCTTTGGCTTTGACGGCGCTGGTATTTGGAGGCGAGAAAAGTGATGGTCTGGTGTCAAGCTGTTCGAGCCATTTTGGCCAGGTGATTCGCGATAATTACGGTATGAATCACTTGGATGAAGTCAATCAAACCATCGGTCTGGTAAATATTTTTGAGACAAATCCGGTAACGTTGTTTCGCCAGCACGCCAACCGGCTTCGCAATCAAGGTTTGTAAATCTTGATGAAACGTATTCCACCGTGGGTTATCGGCAGCGTAGCGGCGGCGCTGGCTGCCGCTACGCTGCTGACGATATGGTGGCCGTACGCCGAGCCGGCACACGTTATCCCCGCTGCCGCACAGGCTGATCCGTTTCCGTTCGTGCGATCACTGGCCGGCACCAGTCCGGATGCTGAGTTGCATGCCGACTCGTCTGATGCGCTGGTCGTTGACGCTGCGCTAGGTCGTCTGTTCGACTATTACTTGTCCGCACTTGGTGAAAAATCGCTCGATGCCATACGCGCCGAAATCGAAGCTGAACTTGGCCGTCGTCTCAAGCAACCTGCGGCGGCCGAAGCCCGCCGCCTGATGGGCCGCTATCTCGACTACAAACGTGCCTTGGTCGGAGTCGAAGTCAAGCTAGAGAAATTAACGAGCTCTGTCGACGCCGCGCGCGAACGAATGGTGGCGATGCAGGAGATACGTGCACGCTTTTTCAGCCTCACCGAAAGTCAAGGCTTGTTCGGTTTGGACGATGCCTACAACGCCGATGCCATCGCACGCATGGAGTTGAGCCAGAATACTGCCTTGCCGGCAACAGAAAAAGAGCACCAATTGGCGGAACTCGATGCGCACTTGCCGCCCGCCCTGCGCGAGGCGCGCGATGCCCCGCGGCAGGTGATACAACTGGAGCAAGCCGTTGCCAAGCTGCGTGCCGCCGGCGGAAGCGACGACGAGGTGTACCGACTGCGCGCTGCAACGCTAACGCCCGAGGCGGCCAACCGTCTGTCTGACCTGGATCGTGATGAGACACGGTGGCAGCAGCGCATCGCGCAGTATTTATCAGAGAGGAAGGCTTTGCTTGCCGACCGCGGTGCACCCGGCGCCGATCGGCAGGTAGATTTGCATCGTTTGCGCGACGCTGAATTCAGCATAGAAGAACAACCGCGGCTGGTGGCTTATGAACGTTGACGCCCGGAGGCCTGTGAACTGTTGAGAATCGCTTAAAACTGACCCAGTGGGGATGCGGACAAAATCTTGGACTACTTAGGAGGTAGTCCATGTATTCATACGAAGAGGGCCTGCGGGCGGTGGAGCTG
>JAYTZV010000258.1:0-26054 GCA_043741695.1 Burkholderiales bacterium | reverse complement strand
CCGATTGAACTCGATGAGCAAACTAGCTGCCCGAGTTGTAAAGCACCACTGGAACCCGATCAGGATGTCTGCCCGATATGCACCAAGGTCATTCATACGCCGCCATCAACCTGGACGCTGCTGCGGCTGTGGCGTTTTGCAGGCCCCTATCGCGGTCAACTATTGGCCGGATTTTTACTGACCTTGCTGGGTACTGCGGCAAACATGATCCCGCCGTACCTGACCATCCCTTTGATGGACAAAGTGCTGATCCCATATCAGAACGGCCAGCAGATCGATCGCAAGCTGGTCATCGTTTACCTCGCGGGATTATTTGGTTCGGCAATGGTTGCGTGGGCGCTGAGCTGGGCCAAAACCTACATTCTCGCGCTCGTATCTGAGCGCATTGGCAAGGACTTGCGCACCGCCACCTACGAGCATTTATTGCGCCTGTCGCTCGAATATTTTGGTGGCAAACGCACTGGCGATCTGATGTCGCGCATCGGTAGCGAGAGCGACCGCATCTGCGTGTTTCTGTCGCTGCATCTGCTGGATTTTGCGACTGATGTACTGATGATCATCATGACCGCGGTAATTCTGTTTTCGATCAACCCGTGGCTGGCGCTGGTGACCTTGATACCGCTGCCATTCATCGCGTGGATGATCCATGTGGTGCGTGATCGGCTGCGCACCGGCTTTGAAAAAATTGATCGGGTCTGGTCTGAAGTGACCAATGTGCTGGCCGACACCATTCCCGGCATCAGGGTGGTAAAAGCATTTGCACAAGAGCAGCGCGAGTCGGCGCGCTTCACCGAAGCCAACAAACACAATCTGGCAGTCAATGACCGTCTGAATAAAATTTGGTCGCTGTTTTCACCGACCGTATCGCTGCTAACTGAAATGGGTTTGCTGGTGGTATGGGGCTTCGGTATCTGGCAAGTCTCGCGCGGTGAAATCACGGTGGGTGTGTTGACCGCGTTCGTGGCTTACATCAGCCGTTTTTATGGTCGGCTTGATTCAATGAGCCGCATCGTCTCGGTCACGCAAAAATCGGCATCGGCTGCTAAACGGATTTTTGATATTCTGGATCATGTATCGAGCGTGCCCGAGCCGGCACAGCCAGTGCGCATTGCGCAAGTCGAAGGAAGCATCGAACTGCGCGATGTCGGTTTCAGATACGGCAATCGCGCAGTCAATCGCGGCATCAGCCTGTCGATCAAGCCCGGTGAAATGATCGGACTGGTCGGCCATAGCGGTTCCGGCAAAAGTACGCTGGTCAATTTGATCTGCCGTTTTTACGATGTGTCGGAGGGAGCGATTCTGGTCGATGGTGTGGATATTCGTTCGTTCGGCATTGCCGACTATCGCCGACATATCGGCCTGGTCTTGCAAGAACCTTTTCTGTTTTTCGGCACAATCGCCGAGAACATCGCCTACGGCAAACCGACCGCATCGCGCGCAGAAATTCTCGCCGCCGCGCGCGCTGCACATGCGCATGAATTTATTTTGCGACTGCCGCAAGGTTATGACTCGATGGTCGGCGAGCGTGGTCAGGGATTATCAGGCGGCGAGCGCCAGCGCATTTCGATTGCCCGCGCATTGCTGATCGATCCACGGATTTTGATTCTGGATGAAGCGACCTCATCGGTCGATTCCGAAACCGAAAAAGAAATTCAAAAGGCGCTCGACAATCTCGTGCACGGTCGCACCACGATCGCGATTGCACATCGGCTATCAACACTGCATCGCGCCGACCGCTTGGTGGTGCTCGATCGCGGACAAGTGGTTGAAGAAGGCAGCCATGACGTGCTGATGGCGCAGCAAGGCGCGTATTTCCGTTTGTATGAAGCGCAGGCACGTAATGCGAATCTGGAGGAAGCGGCATGAGCAATGCTATCTCGACGGGCTCCTCCTCTTTTGCATTGACCCGCAACGCGCTCGGCAAACTGGTGCTGACCAATGCCGATGGAACAGTGCACGACGATGTGGCACCAGTACGGGCCTTTCCGATTCAAGCACCCGACGACGGTATCGCGTTGGTATCAACCGATGGTCGCGAGGTTGCATGGATCGACCGGCTCGATGCATTGCCACCAGCGATCCGCCACCTGCTCGAAGAAGAGTTGGCTGGCCGCGAATTCATGCCGGAGATTCAATCAATTATTTCCGTCACCAGCTTTGCGACACCTTGTACCTGGCAAGTCGATACCGACCGCGGTACAACCCATTTTGTGCTGCGTGGCGAAGAAGATATTCGCCGCATCGGTCAGTCCACCTTGCTGATCTCGGATAACCACGGCATCCATTTTTTGATCCGCGATGTGCATACGCTGGACAAATCCTCATGCAAGATTCTTGATCGGTTTTTATAAATGACTGCTGCATTGAATGCGGATAACGCAAACGCTAGCGCAACTGGTGCGCCAACCTCTGATACGCCGTTTTCGACGCTGCCTTTGTCGCCCGCGATGCTGGCCAACCTGAAGCAACTCGGCTATCACACTATGACGCCGATTCAAGCCAAGAGCCTGCCGCTGATTCTTGATCGACGCGATTTGATCGCACAGGCAAAAACCGGCAGCGGCAAAACCGCCGCATTCGGTATCGGCCTGTTGCAGCGCCTGAACCCGACCTGGTTTGCGATTCAGGCACTGGTAATTTGCCCGACACGTGAACTGGCCGATCAAGTCGCCAACGAATTGCGCCGGCTTGCCCGTTTTGCCGACAACACAAAAATTCTGACGCTATGCGGTGGTGCGCCAATGCGTCCGCAAATTGCCTCGCTCGAACACGGCGCGCACATTGTCGTCGGCACACCGGGCCGGCTGCGCGATCATCTGGGTCGCGGCAGTATCGATCTGTCGACCCTGCAGACGCTGGTGCTGGATGAAGCCGATCGGATGATCGACATGGGGTTTTACGAAGAGATCGCCGGCATCGTGTCAGCCTGTCCGTCGCATCGGCAGACGCTACTTTTTTCAGCGACGTATCCCGACGATATTCGCAAATCGAGTGCGCCGTTTTTGCGTGATCCAACCGAGATCACGGTGGAAGCACAGCACGACGATACGCGCATCGAGCAGCGCTTTTACGAAGTCGGCTACGAGCAACGCAATGTCGCCGTCGCGCAACTACTGAACCATTACAAACCGGTATCCACGCTCGCTTTCTGCAATACCAAAATCCATTGCCGCGAACTGGCGGATGAACTGCGCGCACAGGGATTCAGTGCCCTCGCCTTGTACGGCGAACTCGAACAACGTGAACGCGATGAAATCCTGGTGCTGTTTGCCAATGGCAGTTGCTCGGTGCTGGTAGCCACCGATGTTGCGGCGCGTGGACTGGATATTCAAACGCTCGAAGCCGTGATCAATGTCGACGTATCGAAAGATACCGAAGTCCACATCCATCGCGTCGGCCGCACCGGCCGTGGTGCCGCGCGGGGTCTGGCCTTGAGCCTGTGTGCACCGAATGAAAAAAAATGGGTCAAGCTGATCGAAGATTATCAACACGGACCAGTCAGCTGGTTCGATCTCGATACGCTGGAACCCGCTGGTGGCGCGGCACTGCAGGCACCGATGGTCACACTATGCATCATGGGTGGCAAGAAAGACAAACTGCGACCAGGTGATTTGCTTGGTGCGCTGACTGGCGACGTCGGCCTGGCGAAAGATCAGGTCGGCAAGATCAATGTGTTTGAATTCATGACGTATGTCGCGCTTGATCGACGCGTTGCAGACAAGGCCTTTGCGCGGCTGTCGGCGGGAAATATCAAGGGGCGAAATTTCAAGATGCGGCTGGTGTGACCGTGAACCGGGTATCACTTCTGATCTCGTCGTCATAACAAATGTTCCCGGTAGCGAGGCGGCCCCGATGCGGTAATTGTCGGACGATAAAATCCATCGAAAGTACGATGGATTGTACGATCGCTTGATGCCCGCGAATAACGCTATTATTGTAAGAATAACGACGCCTGCAAGACTGCAACTACAACCTTCAAGTCATCTCCGCTAATAACTATGAACGCCAACCAGTCATCCCGATCCGCGATTGCCCCTGTCGCGTCTTCCCTGCCGCCGCTGAAATCAAGATTACCTGATGTCGGCACAACAATCTTCACCGTCATGTCCGCGCTGGCCGCGCGCCACAATGCGGTCAATCTCGGTCAGGGATTTCCCGACTTCGACTGCGATCCCGCGCTGATCGATGCGGTCACGCATGCGATGCGCGATGGATTGAATCAATATCCACCGATGAGTGGCATTGCGCCGTTACGTAACGCGATTGCTCAAAAAATAGGCAAGCTGTACGGCGCAGTCTACGACGCCGATTCCGAAATCACAGTCACTGCGGGTGCGACGCAAGGTGTGCTGACGACGATTTTGTGCTGCGTACATCCGGGCGACGAAGTCATCGTCATCGAGCCTGCCTACGACTGCTATGTACCTGCCATCGAATTGGCCGGAGGAGTGCCGGTCTTCGTCTCGATGCAACTCAACGAAAACGGTTATCACACAGCATGGGATCAGGTCGCTGCCGCAGTCAGCAGCAAAACACGCCTGATCATCATCAACTCGCCGCACAATCCGACCGGCAGCGTCTTGCGCAGCGGCGATCTGGAGGCGTTGACAGCGATCGTCGACGGGACCGATATTCTGGTGTTATCCGATGAAGTCTATGAACACATGGTGTTCAGCGGCGCGCGGCATGAATCGGTATGTCGCTACCCGGCACTGGCAGCGCGTAGTTTTGTGGTGTCGAGCTTCGGCAAAACCTACCATGTCACCGGCTGGAAAATCGGCTACGTGGCAGCGCCCGCGCCGCTGATGGCAGAGTTTCGCAAGGTACATCAGTTCAATGTATTCACGGTCAATACGCCGGTGCAGCATGCGATTGCAGCCTATATGAACAACCCTGATCCGTATCTGTCGCTCTCGGCGTTTTACCAGAAAAAACGTGATCAGTTCCGCGCCGGTTTGGCAGGTAGCCGGTTGCGTTTGTTACCGTCGGACGGCACGTATTTTCAATGCGTCGACTACTCGGCGGTCTCAGCGATGAATGAGCTCGACTTTGCGACGTGGCTGACGACTGAATTTGGCGTAGCTGCGATACCGGTGTCGGCGTTTTACAAAACGCCCAAAGAATCCGGCATCGTGCGCTTTTGTTTTGCAAAGAAGCAGGCGACGCTTGCAGCCGCCATCGACAATCTGCTGAAGATCTAGGCGTCGCTGTTACGCCGGCTTGGCGTTACGCGCTGCCATCGCCTGCTGCGAAATTTTGCGATCGGCATTGACCTGCTTGACCGTCTCGCGCTGGCCGAGCAGACTCAAATACGCGCGCACCGGCAGTTCTGAAAGTACATCTTCGTTATAAAGAATTTTCGACGCCATTGTGATCAACGGTAGGTGCGCAGCTGCAGCACAATCGGCAAGGCCGAATGCATCGCCAGCGATGTAAGGGCTAAATTTCGTGAGTTTTGCAAACGCTTTCACATTACGCTTGAGCTGTTTGTGCACGCGCTCTTTTGTCTCGTCTGACACCGTGCCACCGAAAAAAGCAGCGCCGTAGCATTCGCGCGCAACCAGCTCCAGATGCAGCTCCATATAGGTGATCAGTTCACGCACTTTGGCCGCGGCGTACGGATCGGTCGGCAGCAATGGAGTTTGTGGATAGCGCTGTTCGAGATAATCAACGATGACTTGTGATTCGCACAGCGTACCGTGCTCGGTTTCGATGTACGGCACTTTGCCCAGCGGCGACTTTTCCATCAGCGCCGGTGCGCGGTCCGCCCACACCAGGACCTCTTCGAAAGGTACGTTTTTTTCGAGAAGCGCGAGCTTCACTTTATTGTAGTAGTTGCTGACCGCAAAACCGCACAGCTTGACCATGGTGATTACTCCTGAACTGGTTGGTTGACGACACCGATGCCGTGGATGAATGTGATGGTGTCGCGCATTACGAATCAAGCGTTAATTGCTGCTTGTTCGCTCCGCCGACAGCAGCAGGAGACAAATTGCGACCGTCGCTGCGCACCATCGTCAGCAGCAGCATGATCTCTTGATAAACAAACAGATCGAATCCTTCCCGAATACCTTCGCGTTTATCGAAGATGAGACTTTCGAGATAGGGAAAAATGTCATTGGTTTCCCACAGTGCGCAGATACGTTCGACTACGTGCGGAAAATCTTCCAGCGTGCGACCGTCGGATAAATCACCATCTTCATCCCATAACGGAATACGCGCATTGAATACCCGCGATGCCTTGTCGTGCAGCGCAGTGTACTTCAGTCGCTGGTCGGTACCGCGATACAGATCAAGCAGATACAACCACGGTATCGGCGAGTCTGGCAGCTCGATTCCGGCAAATGGTTCGAGAATTTCAATGGCTCGCTGCGGATCGTTGAGCGACATCCAGAATTCTGCCTCTTGCATCACGTCGGAGATTTCTTCGACCTTCAGATGTTCGACTTTCGACGAATAAAATTGCAATGCATCGCGCTGATCTGCGATGCTCGCGGCCGAAGGCACAATCGCAGAAACAACAGCCGGTGTAGCGGCCGGCAACATCGGTATCGGCATGGGCCTCACATTATCTGCCCGTGTACCGAGACGCTCGGTACGATCGCTTTGGGGCAAAAATGGTTCATTCATCGTTGCTGGCGCCGGTGCCGGCGCCGACACGTGCGCCTGCGCCTGTACCGGTGCAGGATGATGTCCAAATTCGGTACTGACAGTTTTGTTTATCGACGGCTCGACCAGCGGCACGAGCATGGCCGCGTCCGCGGCATTTGCATGCACAACCGCATCAGCGTTTGCGGGACTGGCGAGCGCCACATCCCACGCAGAGGCGACCTGCTGCCTGGCACTTCTCAAACGCCACGCGAGCCAGCCGGCAATTGCCAGACACGCCAGCAATAACGCGCCGAGCAGCATCAACCATTTCAGCGGTGCGGTCGTCTTGTTAAGTTCATCGATGGTTGCGCGATCTGCCGCGCGCTGGCGATTCACGCCGGCCAGCTGGCTGCGCAGTGCGGCAATCTGCTTCACATCAGCGACAATTTCGGCATCCGCGATGCGGCCCGGATCGTCGCCGCGTAACACCTGCGCGAAGCGGATACGCGCTGCCAGCAAATCATCGCGCTGTGTTGCATCAACCGGCTGCACTGTGTCAGTCATGCTGCTGCTTAATTTAAGATGCCCCATCGATGCGAGCTCAGCGTCAGTGAAACCTTCGTTCGACAGCTTCAAGACACTCTTGCGCGGCGCTACTGGTTTAATTGCCGCTGCAGGTTTGCTGGCCGACGGCACCACCGATCTGCTGCCAGCACTACCACGAGGCGTGGTCAAATTTGATTGTTGCGCTGTCAACTCTGCTGCAAGTGGATCGTCTGCTCCAACCCGATTTGTACCGCGTGCAGCAAGACGGCGTTCACGTCGCGAGATGACCGGAGCGCTCTCCGGCGGAGTGGATATCGACGTGTCAGCCGTGATCGGCAGCATGCCGATCGGATCCAGCAAAATCGAAAAATTACGATGAACTACCGCGCCGCAGCTCGCAGTCACGTCGACCAGAATTGCCGGCTCATTGATTGCCTGGCGCGTCGATAGCAACACCGCATCGCCGCGTGGTGAACGTGAAATAGCAACGATGGCACTGCCTAATACAGCGCCATCTGCAGTTTGCAACGCGGTTTTAATGCAGGTAGAAGTCAACTCGGCAGTATCGCTGCCAATCAGGGGAATCGTGGCCTTCAACGGCTGGCCGAGGCTCGATTGAATGCGGATCGCACCAAACCCGACCGCTTGGGCCGAGCCGAACCAGCTTGAAAGTAGCGTCAGCGTCAACCAACGCAACACTGGCAGACGCATCGAGCGAATCATCGTTTTGATATTGCTTTCCAATGCAGCTTGATTTCCGAGAAATTACATAAATGATATATGGAAATATATTGATACCAAAGTACTATTCCACTGCAGGGATAAGGCCGAGCGGAAGATATAACTAAAATTTTAGCGCTTGATGATACGTGGTTAGCGCCCAATCAGCCGCAACGGTTTGAAGAATTGTCGATCATATTGGGATTATTTCGTTATTCGGTCAGAAAAAAGCCCTGATTTTTCAAAAATTAATGCCAGTCACAAAATCGACAAGCTGCCCGCGAATTCCGACTTATGGTTAAATGAAGCAAGGAGGTGAGCCACAAATTACGTCGTCAAACTGCGCAGAGCGTTGCATTGCACCGACAGATTTGCTCTCGGCTCCGTTTTTAACAATCCCGCAGCAACGATAAATCCGTTTAACTTTATTTGCGCCCATCCAATGTCAGCAGAATTAAAAGCTACCCGGCATGACGCCACCTTGATCCTGACGCTGTCCAACCCAGGCAGGCGCAATGCCTTACATCCGGATATGGCAGCAGCAGCCATAGAAACCCTCTCGACCGCCGAGCGTGACGACACGCTGCGCACGGTGGTGCTCACTGGTGCCGATGAGTATTTTTGCGCAGGCGGTGATTTGCGACGACTGATTGAAAATCGGGCCCAACCAAAGTCTGTTCAGGCAGCGTCGCTTGACCAGTTACACGGCTGGATCGAAGCCATTCGCGCTTGTCCCAAACCCGTAATTGTTGCAGTGGAAGGCGGTGCCGCCGGTGCCGGATTTTCGCTAGCGCTCGCATGCGATTTTTTCGTTGCTAGCCGTTCAGCACAGTTCACGATGTCGTATGTGAATGTGGGTCTGACACCCGATGGTGGCGGCTCGTGGTTGTTGAGCCAGGCGCTGCCGCGTGCGTTCGCTACCGAATTACTGATGAGTGGTAAGCCTGTCGGGGCCGAGCGGTTGCATCAACTCGGCCTCATCAACCGACTCGCAAATGACGGCAATGCGCTCGACACCGCGCTGCAATTAGCAGACGAACTTGCCCGCCACTCTCCGCATGCCCTCGAAGGTATCAAGAACCTGCTGCGCGACGCGGCTGGCGCGACATTACCCGATCATCTGCAGTCTGAAAAACACTGCTTCGTCGAGAGTCTGCATCATCGCGACGCGAACGAAGGTATCAACGCATTTCTTGAAAAACGCTCGCCTAACTACCGATGACCAGTTTAAAAAGACGCCGTATCTATTTGATGCGCCACGGCAGCGTGACCTATTTTGATGAGACCGGAAAACCCTATCTGCCGGAAATGGTGGCCTTGAATCCACTTGGCCGCGCTCAGGCTACCGCGGCTGGCGCCTTGTTCGCCGGGCAGCAGGTGCGCTTTGATCGGGTGATTGTGTCCGGCTTGCCGCGCACGGTAGAGACCGCGCAGCGCGTGCTGGCCGAGACCGGGCAGTCGATCGCTCTGGAAACCTGGCCCGAACTCGAAGAGTTGCGCGGCGGGAGACTCTCGGCAATTGCCGATGCGGATTTGAAGCAGGCATTTATTGGCGCGTTTGAAGGCGTGGTCGCAGAAGACATGCAATTTCTTGGCGGCGAAACTATCGCCGCCCTGCTCGATCGTGTGTACCCCGAAATCGATCGACTGCGCGCTGACGCCACTTGGGATACTGTACTGCTGGTTTTACATGGCGGCGTCAATCGCGCCATCTTGTCGTACGCACTGACCGGACAGCGCATGTACCTGGGCAATCTTGCGCAAACTGCTGGCTGCATCAATGCGATGGATGTCGGCGACGAATCCAACGACTGGGTAATCCGCTTGACCAATCATTCGCCGCCGTCACCGCTGCAAGGCGACAATCGCAGTACTACGATGGAAACCTTGCTGGAGCAGTACAAAAAATTCCGCGGCATGTGACAGCAGGCAGGCAACATGCAAGCGAACGCCAAGAATAGTACGGTCGTACGATTTGATCGGTTAGAATCAAAACAAGACGGCAATCAGTAGTCGGTTTTCAGGAGACACGATGTACGAAGAATTCATGGGCACGATGGATGTGGCCGAGCGCCAGAAGTTTGATCTCGGTGCGCTGCAGGAATATTTGCAACAGCACGTTGACGGCTTTCAGGGCCCGCTCACCGCCGAGCAATTCAAGGGTGGTCAGTCCAATCCCACATTCAAGATCAGCGCCGGTGGGCAGCAGTATGTGCTGCGTACCAAGCCGGGCCCGGCCGCAAAATTGTTGCCCTCTGCACACGCGATCGATCGCGAATATCGCGTCATGGATACCCTCAGCAAAGCCGGTTTTCCGGCAGCACGCCAATACACGCTGTGCACCGATGAGAGCGTGATCGGGCGCGCATTTTATTTGATGGAATATGTCGATGGTCGTGTGCTGTGGGATCAATCGCTGCCCGGCATGACCCCTGCTGAACGCGGCGCGATTTACGATGAAATGAATCGCGTGATTGCGCAGTTGCATACCATCGACTACGCCGCGATTGGCCTTGCGGAATACGGCAAACCCGGCAACTATTTTGGTCGACAAATCGATCGCTGGACTCGTCAATACAAAGCCTCAGAAACCGAGTCCATCGCCGAGATGGATGCGTTGATCGACTGGTTGCCAAAGCATATTCCACCCGGCGAAGAAACCAGCATCGTGCACGGCGACTTTCGGCTCGATAACATGATGTTTCATCCCACCGAGCCGCGCGTGCTGGCGATTCTGGATTGGGAGCTTTCGACGCTCGGTCACCCTCTCGCAGATTTTTCGTATCACTGCATGAGCTGGCATATTGCACCGGGTGCGTTTCGCGGCATCGGTGGTCTCGACCTTCCGGCGCTCGGTATTCCGACCGAAGCTGACTACATCGCCACCTATTGCAAACGCACTGGCAAGACAATTCGTCCGGAAGATTTCAACTTCTACCTGGCCTACAACATGTTTCGGATGGCCGGCATTTTGCAAGGCATTATGAAGCGCTATGTCGATGGCACTGCATCGAGTACGCAAGCGCTGAAGTCGGGTAAGTCGGCGCGTGCGATGGCGGAGATGGGCTGGCGCTACGCTAACAAAGCATCGGCGTAAGCGAATTAACCTAAACGCATCGAACTTGACACATTGAACTTGACGCATTGAACTTGACACCTTGACCTAAACGCATTGACCTAAACGCATTGAATTCAACGTTATCACCCAATTACACCAACAACAATTCAAGCAACATCATCAGGAGACATCATGGAATTCGAATACTCGGAACGCTGCAAAACGCTGCAGGAAAAACTGCTGAAATTTATGGATCAGCACATCTATCCGAACGAAAAAGCGTTCAAGGAAGAGATCGACAAGAATGGCAGCGAGAAGGGAAATCGCTGGATTCCGACTGAACTCATCGAGCGCTTGAAACCACTGGCACGCGAGCAGGGATTATGGAATCTGTTTTTGCCAAAGTCACCACGCGCACCGGAAGGTTTATCCAATCTGGATTACGCACCGCTGTGCGAAATCATGGGTCGCGTCAGCTGGGCACCGGAAGTATTCAACTGCGGCGCGCCGGATACCGGCAATATGGAAACCATCGAGCGCTACGGCACGGAGGCGCATAAGCGCGAATGGCTGGAGCCTTTGCTGCGCGGCGAAATCCGCTCGGCATTTGCGATGACCGAGCCGGATGTCGCATCGTCCGACGCAACCAATATTGCCACGCGTATCGAACGCGATGGCGACGATTACGTGATCAACGGTCGCAAGTGGTGGATCTCCGGCGCGGGAGACCCGCGCTGCACAATTTTCATCTTGATGGGCAAGACCGATCCGGAAGCAGCGCGCCATTCGCAGCAATCAATGATTCTGGTGCCAACCAATACCAAAGGCGTGACGATCCTGCGCCCACTACCGGTATTTGGCTATGACGACGCACCGCACGGCCATTGCGAAATCCTGTTCGAAAACGCGCGTGTGCCGGCCTCGAATATGCTCCTCGGCGAAGGCCGTGGCTTCGAGATTGCGCAGGGTCGTCTTGGACCTGGTCGTATTCACCACTGCATGCGCGCCATCGGCGTAGCCGAACGCGCACTTGAATTAATGTGCAAGCGCCTGAATTCTCGCACCGCTTTCGGCAAGAAAATTTCGGAACAAGGCGTCTGGCGTGAGCGCATCGCCGAGTCGCGTATTCAAATTGACAGTGCCCGATTGCTGACATTAAAAGCGGCCTACATGATGGACACCGTCGGTAATAAATTTGCCAAAGCTGAAATTGCGATGATCAAAGTGCTGGCACCGAATGTAGCGCAGCAAGTGCTGGATTGGGCAATTCAGGCGCACGGCGCCGGCGGTGTCTGTAACGACTTTCCACTGGCTGCCTTGTGGGCGCATAACCGTACCCTACGCCTGGCCGATGGGCCCGATGAAGTGCATCGCAATGCAATCGCCAAGCTCGAGTTGGCCAAGCACATGACGATACCCGGTGGTGAAATCGAGATGCCGATCACGCGCTCTTGATGTGACTTCCGCTCGGTGCTGCAGACCACCACGTCTGCAGCAGCAGGTTTTTCTTTTCCGGAGTTTTCATGATTGATCTCTACTCGACTGCGACCCCGAACGGTCACAAGGTCCACATCCTGCTGGAAGAACTTGCTTTGCCCTACCGCGTTCACCATATCGATATCGGTGCAGGCGATCAGTTCAAAGCCGACTTTCTGGCGATCTCGCCGAACAATAAAATCCCGGCAATCGTCGATGCTGAAGGCCCCGATGGCAAACCGATCTCGCTGTTTGAATCAGGTGCAATCCTGCTTTATTTGGCCAGTAAAACCGGACGATTTTTAGGCACTAGCGATCGGGAAAAATTCACGACCTTGCAATGGCTAATGTTTCAGATGGGTGGCGTTGGACCGATGCTGGGACAAGCGCATCACTTCAGAATTTATGCGCCGGAAAAAATCGAGTACGCCTACAACCGCTACACCAACGAAGCCGCACGTTTATACGGCGTGATGGACAAGCGGCTGGCAGACAGCGCATATATGGCTGGCGATGAATACACCATCGCCGACATTGCGACATTTCCCTGGACGCGCTCATTTAAGAATCAGGGTATCGAACTCAATGATTTCCCGCACGTACAGCGCTGGTTCAATGAAATCGGTGCGCGGCCTGCAGTACAGCGCGGCGTCGAGGTACTGGCCAGTTTGCGCAAACCGCTGACCGATTCGAAGGCGACCGAGACCTTGTTCGGCAAAACGCAGTACAGCAAAAAATAAAGCGCTGACATCGCATAAAGTTGGCCTGAATCAATACATAATGCACTGTTCGTTCCGTTCCCAGCCAAAGGCCCACCATGAAATCCGTCCAGCAGGAAGTCGATGAACGCACCAATCTGACCGGCTCAAATCAATTCGAACTGCTGCTGTTTCGCCTCGGTGGCGATGTCAACGGCGATCGCTCGGAACTATTCGGCATCAATGTTTTCAAGGTACGCGAAATCGTTGCGATGCCGGTACTGACTGCAGTCGCGGGCGCGCATCCCAATCTGCTTGGTGTGGTCAATCTGCGCGGACAGATCATTCCCGTGATTGATTTACCGGCGCTGGTGGGTTGCGTACCAAAGACCGGTTTGAATATCATGCTGGTGACCGAATATGCACGCTCGACACAAGCATTTGCAGTTGAAAGCGTCGAAGAAATTGTGCGACTCGATTGGAAGCAAGTGCTCTCGGCCGAGGCCAGCGGCGTTGGTGGCATGGTCACCAGTATTGCGCGGCTCGAATCACCCAACGAGCCAGTACGTCTTGCGCAAGTGCTCGACGTAGAACAAATTTTGCGGCAAGTCATGCCGTCAACCAGTGCCGACGTCGACCCAGCCACAATCGGACCGAAAGTACTGTTGAAGCCCGGCACCGTCATCCTCGCCGCCGATGATTCACTGATCGCGCGTACGTTGATCGAAGCAGGTCTTGACGCGATGGGTGCACCATTCATCATGACCAAGACCGGCAAGGAAGCCTGGGAGCGGCTGCAAACGATTGCCAGCGCCGCCGAAGCCGAAGGCAAGACGGTGCAAGATAAAATAGCGCTAGTGCTGACCGATCTGGAGATGCCGGAGATGGATGGTTTCACGCTGACTCGCAATATCAAGCAAAACCCGCGTTACTCAGGCATACCAGTTGTGATTCATTCATCGCTATCCGGTGCGACCAACGAAGATCATGTCAAGAGCGTTGGGGCGGATGCGTATGTCGCCAAATTTGTGGCAGAAGAATTGGCGACGACGATTCGTAAAGTGCTCGCCCACTGAAATCAACAGCAAAGGCGGGTTGATGCTGAGGCGGCATAGTGCAGGCCGATCACGCCTTGCGGATTATTCACAAGGTGTCTGAACGTATCCTTCGTGCACGCTGGCGTCGGCCAATAAAAACCGCGCAGTGCGCGATTTTTTTTAACATCGATTTTGATCGGCATTGACCATCGCGCTCACGTGTAACGTCGCGTGATCGATTCAGCCACACAGACCGGCTTCTCGCCACCCTCGCACTCAATGGTGACTTGCCACACCAGCTGCGCGCCGCCCGAAATATCCTCGACCGACATCAGCACAATGCGCGCGCGCAGCCGGCTACCCACCGGCACCGGTGCAGGAAAGCGCACCCTGTTCAAGCCGTAGTTCACACCCATTTTCACATCGCTCATTTGCACCGATGCGGCCATCAACATCGGCAGCAGCGACAGCGTCAGAAAACCATGTGCGATGGTGCCACCATAGGGTGACTCAGCGCGACTGCGCGCGACGTCGAGATGAATCCATTGATGGTCGCCGGTTGCCTCGGCAAATTGCTGCACACGTTCCTGCGTGATTGTGATCCAGTCCGATACGGCGATTTCTTGTCCAACCAGCTGCTTCAATTCGTGCAGCGAGGCGATGACGCGCATGGTGTTTCCTGACAGTGAAATAATTAGGCGGGGCGACGCAGCATCATGCCGCGCCCTTTGACAGTCGTGACCAGATCACCGTGCTGATTGAAGGCTTCCCACAATGAAAAAACCACGCCGCGATCAGGACGGCTACGCGACGGTATCGCATCAAGCACGGTGCTGCGCACCGTCAGCACATCACCCGCACGCACCGGTTTTAACCAGCGCACTTCATCCACGCCGGGTGAACCAAGGCTGGCCGATTTGTGCAGATAGCCATCGACTGCCAGGCGCATCATCATGCTGCACGTATGCCAGCCACTGGCAATGATGCCACCGAAGATCGACTCGCTGGCTGCGATCGGATCGACATGAAAAGGCTGCGGGTCAAAGCGCGTAGCGAAATCGTGAATCTCGGATTCAGAGACCGTGACACGCCCCAATTCAATGCTGCTGCCGATGGCAAAATCGTCAAAATACAAAGTCGGTTGCGGCATACGTATCTCGCTCTCGATAAAATGATTTATACCGTTTCCTTGAACGCGGGCTGCGCCACGAATCGAGCCAGATGATGGTCGGTATCGCCCAGCGTTAATTCGATCATTGTCAATCGCTTGAACAAATGCGCTGCCGGCAGTTCGTTGGTGACACCCATGCCGCCGTGCAGCTGCACTGCCTGCTGGCCGACAAATTTCATGGCCTGACCAATGCGCGCCTTGGCAGCGGAAATAATCCGGTGGCGCTCGGCAGCGTTATCGGACTCGGCATTCAACGCCGCCAGCGTCGCCATCGAGCGCGCCTGCTCCAGATGCATGAACATGTCCGCCATGCGATGCTGCAGTGCCTGGAATTTTCCGATTGGCACACCAAACTGCTGACGGGTTTTCAGGTAATCGAGCGTGGATTGATTCAGCGCTTCCATTGCACCGACTGCTTCGGCACACAACAGGGCAATGCCGTAGTCAGAGACCGCATCGAGCAGCGCAAATCCATGATCAAGCTGGCCCAGCAATGCCGTTGCCGGAAGCTGCACATTCTCGAAGCGAATATCAGCGGCGCGCTGGCTGTCGATGGTGCGATAGTCACGCACCGTCACGCCTTCCGTTTCGCGTGGCAGCACGAACAAGCTGATGCCGGAGGTGTCACGTTGCATACCCGATGTGCGCGCCGATACGATCAGCCAATTGGCTTGCGCACCGTGCGCCACCACGGTCTTGGTACCGTTCAGGACGAATCCACCTGCATTGGCGGCGGCCGTGGTGACGATATCAAAACCATCATGACGCGCCTGCTTTTCGCCGAAAGCGCAGGCCATTTTCAACGCGCCGGCAGCGATCTGTTCGAGCAGATCATCGTGTCCGCCAGCCAGTTTCAAACACTGCGCGGCCATTACTGTGGCGAGATACGGTTCAATGATCAGGCCACGCCCAATCTCGTGCATCACTACCTGCAAGTCGAGCGCCGAACCGCTGAAGCCGCCTTGCGCTTCCGGAATCGGCAAGGCTGTCATGCCAAGTTCGGCCAAGGTGCTCCATGCCGCATCGGACGTACCGTGTTCGGAAGTGACGATTTTCTTGCGCTGCTCGAACGTGTAATCCTTGTCGACCCAGCGACGTAAAGCATCGGCAAACTGCTGCTGCTCTTCGGTGAAGTTGAAGTTCATCGTGCTCTCACAATCCCAGAATCATTTGCGTAATGATATTTTTTTGAATTTCGTTCGACCCGCCATAAATCGAGGTTTTGCGATAATTGAAATAGTACGAGGCCAATGGTGCCGCGTTGTCGTCTTCCGACGTACTGTGCGCATGCGCACCATGTAAAAACTCGGGATCGAACGGCATGCCGTATGGACCAACCGCTTCGAGCATCAACTCGGTTAGCGTCTGCTGGATTTCGGTGCCCTTGATTTTCAACATCGATGCCTCCGGGCCAGGGCCGCGCTTGGCATCGTCCATCGAAATCATGCGCAATGCGGTGACTTCCAGTGCCATCAATTCGATTTCAAGGGACGCGACCTTGGCGGCAAATACCGGATCGTCCAGCAGTGGCTGACCATTTTTATGCTGGCCGAGCGCAAGCCGTTTCAAAAATCTCAACTCGCGTTTTGAGCGACCGACGCCAGCGATGTTTGTACGCTCGTGACCAAGCAAATATTTGGCATAGGTCCAGCCTTTGTTTTCTTCACCGATCAAATTCTCGACCGGGACTTTGACGTTATCGAAAAAAACTTCGTTGACTTCGTGGTCTTCATCCATCGTGATGATCGGGCGCACGGTGATGCCGGGTGATTTCATGTCGATCAACAAGAACGAAATGCCCTCCTGCTTGCGCACGCCGGTGTCGGTGCGCACCAGGCAAAAAATCATGTCGGCGTGTTGACCGAGCGTAGTCCAGGTTTTTTGGCCGTTGACGATGTAGTGGTCGCCATCGCGCTCGGCGCGGGTTTTCAGCGAAGCCAGATCGGAGCCGGAGCCTGGCTCCGAATAACCCTGGCACCACCAGTCTTCACAACTCAAAATGCGCGGTAGATAGTGCCGTTTCTGCGCTTCGTTGCCGAAGGCCATGATCACCGGTGCCACCATCGCCACGCCAAATGGCAATATCGGCGGTGTGCCGACGGTAGCGCATTCTTCTTCCCAAATGTGGCGCTGCACTTGCGTCCAGCCGGTACCACCGTATTCCACAGGCCAGTTGCTGCCGACCCAGCCCTGTTGCGCAACGATCTTGTGCCAGCGCACCAGATCGTCTTTCGACAGCCGTTTGTGATTCAACACTTTGTGCTGCAAATCGGCCGGCAGATTTTTTTCGAGGTACGTACGTACCGTGGTGCGAAAAGTCTTTTCTGCTTCGCTGTAATTCAAGTCCATGCCTGTCTCCAAAATAACGCCGCCACGCCCAAAAAGCACGACCGTTCATAAATAGTATAACGTGGAAATTGTCAATCAGTACAACTTCAATGCAACCGACACGCAGGCGCAATGACCCGTAGTACCGCTCCGTAGCGCTCGGGTACCGCTTATCATGCAAGCTTGCGCTACTGCGATCAACAAGGGAGAATGGGTTGAGCTTCGTTTTGAACTTTGTATTGAGTTTCAGTTTGCATCGGTGTCACCGTAATTTCCTGCGCATGTTGCTACTCGGTCTCGCACTATCGTGTGCGCAATCTCAGGCTGCTGATCCGGTACTCAAGGTCGGCTCGAAACGATTTACCGAGTCGTATATTCTTGGTGAAATTCTGACCCAAACTGCTGCGCCTTTCAACAGGGCCGCGCATCAACAGGGCCTTGGCAATACTGCCATAGTCTTCAATGCCCTGCGCACCGGCAGCATCGACGTATATGCCGAATATGTCGGCACCATCAATAGCGAAATTCTTCATCACGCCGCGCCGTCGTCACTGACCCAACTGCAAACTGAGCTCGCTGCAATGGGTATTGGACTCGCTGTCCCGTTGGGCTTTAACAATACATACGCGCTGGCGATGCGCGGCGATCAAGCCAATGCGCCAACGACGCTGTCGGATCTCGCATCACGTCCTCAGCTGCGCTTCGGTCTGTCGCATGAGTTCCTCGGACGCGCCGATGGCTGGCCAGGATTAGCGCGTCAATATCATCTGCCGCAGCAGCCAACCGGACTCGATCACGGCATTGCTTACGAGGCGTTGATGGCGAATCAAATTGACGTCATTGATATCTATTCGACCGATGCAAAAATCGGCAAGCTTGGCTTGCGGGTGTTGCAGGATGATGCACATTATTTTCCGCGCTACGACGCAATGCTGCTGTATCGACTCGACCTGCCGCAACGTTTTCCGCAAGCCTGGGAAGCACTGCGCAAGCTGGAAGGTACGATCGATAACGAGCGCATGATTGCGTTGAATGCGGCTGTTGAAATCGACGGCAAATCTTTTGCGCATGCCGCTACCGGGTTCGTGCGACCGCAGTCGTCAGCATCGCATCGCACATCGTTTTTCGACAAACTGTTCGGCGATAATTTCTGGCGCCTGACGCGCCAGCATCTGATGCTGGTAGTCGTCGCGATGCTGGCAGCAAGCGTAATTGGCATTCCGCTTGGGATCGTCGCCGCATTTACGCCACGGCTTCGTCATGGCGTGATGGCGGTGGTCGGCATGCTGCAGACCGTACCATCGCTGGCGCTGCTGGCGATGCTGATCCCGCTGCTAGGGCGCATCGGCACTGTTCCTGCGTTGATTGCATTGTCGCTGTACGCGTTACTGCCAATCGTGCGCAACACCTGCATCGGTCTGCAGCAAGTGCCGGTTGGATTACGCATGGCGGCGCTGGCAATTGGGCTTACATCACGGCAGCAGTTGCGCCACGTTGATCTACCGCTGGCACTGCCGGTAATTTTGACCGGCGCCAAAACAGCTGCAGTGATGAGCGTCGGCACCGCCACCATCGCCGCGTTCATCGGCGCTGGCGGCTACGGCGAACGTATCGCAATCGGGCTGGCCTTGAATGACAATCAGATGCTGCTGGCAGGTGCAATTCCGGCGGCCGCCCTCGCTCTGATCACCCAGTGGCTGTTTGAATTGATCGAGTATCGGATGCTGCGGTATCGATCCTCTGCACACTAACGCGCAGTCATCTGCAGTGATGCACACCCGCGACATCAGGCTGTCATTTATCGCAATTACAGTGCGGTCTGTCACACGTGGGTTTCGCCCGCTGCCCGCAAGATCAGCGGGCTTTTTTACAGGTAATTGATGGGGGTGCAACTCACCCGACTGGCCAATTTCGGTTATTCTCTGCGACCACGGCGGGACGGCATGTCCGCGCTGATGATTTCCAAAGGAAAACCCTTGAGTACTCTTTTTCAGCGACGTCTGGATCTGCTGACAGCCGATGCCAATCGCCCCCTGCTCACCCAAGGTCGGCGCGGCGTCGAGCGCGAGACGCTGCGCGTCGATGCACATGGAGCGCTAGCACAAACGCCGCATCCGGTGGCTCTTGGTGCAGCGCTGACGCACCAGACAATCACAACAGATTATTCAGAATCGCTACTCGAATTTATCACGCCAGCAGAACACGACATTGCCGATGCGCTAACGCAGCTCGATGCATCGCACCGGTTTTTTTATCAGCATGCCGATGACGAATTATTGTGGAGTCAATCGATGCCCTGCGTCTTGCCGGAAGAATCGGCAATTCCCATCGCGTGGTATGGCCAATCGCATATCGGCATGTTAAAACATGTGTATCGGCGCGGGCTGGCGCTGCGCTATGGCAAGACCATGCAATGCATCGCCGGTATTCATTACAATTTTTCTGTCGCCGAAAAACTCTGGTCGGTACTGCAATCCGCTGAGCAATCGGCTGGCAGCGCCATGGATTATCAGTCTGAAAGTTATATCGCGACGATCCGCAATTTTCATCGCAACAGCTGGCTGCTAATGGTGCTGTTTGGCGCTTCTCCGGTTGTGTCTACAAGCTTTCTGCGCGGTCGTGCGCATCAGTTGCAGCGCCTGTCGGACGACACTTTGTATCTGCCGTACGCAACGAGCTTGCGCATGAGCGATCTGGGCTATCAAAATAACGCGCAAGCCGGTTTGGTGCCGCCGTATAACGATCTTTCCAGCTACATGAAAAATCTGTCGCAGGCAGTCAAGCAACCGTGGCCTGCCTACGTTGCGCTCGGCACTAAACGCGATGGCGAATGGATTCAAATCAATACGAACGTGCTTCAGATCGAGAATGAATTTTATTCGACGATTCGTCCCAAGCGTGTCATCAACAGTGGTGAACGGCCGGTCGAGGCGCTGTGCGCGCGCGGCGTGCAATACATTGAAGTGCGCTGTCTGGATATCGATCCGTTCGAGCCGCTCGGCCTTGATCTGGAAACCGGCCGATTTATGGATGCGTTTTTGCTGTTTTGTGCGCTCGATACCAGCCCGCTGACCAGTGAAGCCGAAGGCCGCGAGAACACCGCCAATTTTGCAAAAGCAGTTAAGGAAGGTCGCAAGCCGGGCCTGCAATTACAGCGCAGCGGAGAATCGATCGAACTGAAAACCTGGGGCCTGGAACTGCTTGACCGCATTGAAGCGGCGGCGCGTCTGCTTGATACCGATCGTGCCCAGCCAGACCATCAGCATGCACTTGCCAGTCAGCGAGCCAAGCTCAATGACTTTGCCCTGACACCTTCGGCGCGGGTACTGGCCGCGTTACCGCAGCACGCCAATTCATTTGTGGATTTTTCGCTGGCACAAAGCCGGCAACATGCCGCGGGATTTCGTTCGCGTCCGTTGAGCGCGGCGCAGTCAGCCGGGTTTGCGCAGATGGCGCATGCTTCACTCGATGAACAAGCGCGCATGGAACGTGAGCAGACCGGCGACTTCGATCAATTCATCGAAGCCTACCGGGTGCGTTCATTGATACCAACCTCTTGCGACTAAGCGCTGGCCGTTGCAGGTTCGCGCAATCGAATCAAACCTTCCTGCGCGACCGTCGCTACCAGTGCACCCTGCTGGTCATACACATGCGCCATCGTCAAGCCGCGGCCACCGGATGCATTCGGACTATCCATCGAAAACAGTAACCACTGGTCCATGCGAAATGGCCGGTGAAACCAGATCGTGTGATCGAGGCTGGCGATCTGCAAGCGCGGGTCGCCGAGCGTGATGCCGTGTGGCTGCAGTGATGTCCACAGCAAGCCGTAATCCGATACATACGCAAACATCGCTTCATGCAGACCGACATCGTCCGGCATCGCAATTGGCGTGCGCATCCAGACCTGCTTGTCGGTACCGCGCGATACATTACTGAGCAAACCGGCACCACCGACTGCACGAAAATCGACTGGCACTGGCATGAATGGCCGTCGCTTTACACCGGCGCTTTGCTGCCACTTGACCACGCTGGAATCGAGTGTTTCGGGATCCGCTGTTGGACCCATAGGCTTGTAATGCGATAAGCCCTCCTCGACCTGCTGAAACGATACCGACATCACAAAAATCCGCCGATCCTCCTGCACCGCTACCACGCGACGTGTGCTGAAACTGCCGCCATCGCGCACGCGCTCAACTTCAAACTCGATCGGTAGACGATGATTACCGGCCAGTAAAAACATCGCGTGCATCGAATGCGGGCGCCGCTGTTGTACAGTTTGCGTCGCTGCATAGAGCGACTGCCCTAGCACCTGTCCGCCAAATACGTTTGGGCTTCCCATGTAATGGCTCTGACCAATGAATCGGTCGGGACCGGCAGCAACTGGTTGCAGCAGAGTGAGAATTTCCGGGGTGTTGTACAACGACGTATCTAACATGTGAGGCAACTTTCTTTACCAAAGTGCGCGATTATCCCGCAAATTTGGCTGTCTTCCGAATTTGAAGCCATATCGCAAAAGCCGATGCATCATCAGTGCAGATAAAAAAATCCTCGCAACGTGCCGCGAGGATTTTTTTGAGCAGAAATACGTTCAGATCACGCTGCTTCTTTCACTTTCAAGCGCCAGGCGTGCAGCAATGGTTCGGTGTAACCACTCGGCTGAACCAGACCTTTCAACACCAGATCACGCGCAGCACGATACGCGAACGACGCTTCAAAGTTCGGCGCCATCGGTTTGTACAGCGGATCACCCGCGTTCTGCCCATCGACCACTTTGGCCATGCGCTGCAAAGTCTCGTGGACCTGGGCTTCGGTGACGATGCCGTGCAGTAGCCAGTTGGCGATATGCTGACTGGAGATACGCAGCGTGGCACGGTCCTCCATCAGGCCAACGTTATGAATGTCCGGCACTTTCGAGCAGCCGACACCTTGGTCGATCCAGCGCACCACGTAGCCCAGAATACCTTGCGCATTGTTGTCGAGTTCCTGCTGGATCTCGGTTGCTGACCAGTTGCAATCGGTTGCTACAGGAATCTGCACCAGGTCATTGAGCAAGCGATCGATCTCTGGATTGGCATCGATTTTTTCGAGTTCTTTTTGCACGTCCAACACCTTGACTTGATGGTAGTGCAGCGCATGCAAAGTAGCTGCAGTTGGCGATGGAACCCAAGCGGTGTTCGCACCAGCACGCGGATGCACGATTTTTTGTTCCAGCATCGCCGCCATCAGATCGGGCATCGCCCACATACCCTTGCCGATTTGTGCACGTCCACGCAACCCGCATGACAAGCCGACCAGTACATTGCTGCGCTCATACGCGGTCAGCCACTTGCTGGTCTTCATGTCGCCCTTGCGCATCATGGCGCCTGCCTGCATCGATGCATGCATTTCGTCGCCGGTGCGATCCAGAAATCCGGTGTTGATGAAGGCCACGCGCGCAGCAGCTTCCTGAATACACGCTTTCAGGTTGACGCTGGTGCGGCGTTCTTCATCCATGATGCCGAGCTTGACTGTGTTGGCAGGCAGACCGAGCAACGATTCCACGCGGGCAAACAATTCGCTGGCAAAGGCAACCTCGGCCGGGCCGTGCATTTTTGGTTTGACGATGTAGACCGAACCCGTGCGTGAGTTACCAATCTCTTGTCCTGCGCGACGCTTCAAATCATGCAGCGCAATCGTGACGGTAACTACTGCGTCGAGAATACCTTCTGGAATTTCCTGGCCATTGTTGAACAGGATCGCCGAGTTGTTCATCAGATGACCGACATTGCGCAGAAACAGCAGTGAGCGGCCATGCAGCGTGACCAAGCCATCTTTCGCATCCACTGCGCCGATACCAGCAGTATATTTACGGTCTGCGTTGAGCGAGCGGGTAAAGGTCTTGCCACCTTTGGTGACGTTCTCGACCAGCGTTGCTTGCAGGATGCCAAGCCAGTTGTCATACGCCACAACCTTGTCGTCAGCATCAACCACGGCAACCGAATCTTCCAGATCAAGAATCGTCGACAGCGCTGATTCCAGCACAATATCTGCCACGCCGGCCGCATCATCCTTGCCGATACCTTTGCTGCTGTCGATCTGGATATCGATGTGCAGACCGTTGTTGCACAGCAGGACCGATGACGGTGCTGCGGCATCACCTTGATAGCCAACGAATTTCGCAACATCGCGCAGGCCGCTGACGCTACCGTCTTTCAAAGTGACAGCCAGCTTGTTGCCATCGACTTGGTAGGCTGTCGCATCGCTGTGTGAACCAGTTGCCAGCGGTGCTGACTGATCCAGGAAAGTGCGACCGAAGGCGACTACTTTGGCACCGCGAATCGGGTTGTAGCCTTTACCGTCCGGGCCGGTTTTGGTAGCGCCGTCGGTCTCCGCGATTGCATCGGTACCGTACAGCGCGTCGTAGAGTGAGCCCCAGCGCGCATTGGCGGCGTTCAAGGCGTAGCGTGCATTCAGAATTGGCACCACCAACTGCGGTCCGGCTTGAATTGCCAACTCGGCATCGACATTGGTTGTCGTTGCCGTGACTTTATCCGGCACAGGTGCGAGATAGCCGATCGATTGTAGATGGGCGCGGTAAGCCGCCACGTTCGTGATCGGACCCGGATTGGCATGGTGCCACTGATCGAGTTCGGTCTGCAGACGCTCGCGTTCAGCCAGCAATGCGGCATTTTTCGGTGCAAGATCATGCACGATCGCGTCGAAACCTTTCCAGAAAACGGCGCTATCGACGCCAGTACCAGGAAGAACCTTGTCTTCTATAAAGCGATACAGAACGGTGGCGACCTGAAGGCCGTGGCAAGTGGTGCGTGCAGTCATGGTGAGATACCTCGTGTGATGGCGTAAATCAAAAAAATCAAAAATCAAATTGGGGCACTTTTTGTAGCGCCGTAATTATCCTTTGCGGTGCTCCGCAAATGTCAGCAAATCGTCGAGCGAGCGTCCCTCGCCGTCTGGTACGACACCAAGTTCTTCCAATGGTGCGGCAGCGCGATTTGCCCAGAATGTGGTGTAACCAAACCAGCTGGCACCGCACACGTCCCAGCAATTGCTCGATACGAAGAGGATATTTTTTGCCGGCATGCCGAACAGATCGGTGCCGAGCTGATAGGCTTCAGGCGCGGTCTTGAATTTGCGGACAGTGTCGACCGATAGCAGGTGGTCGAAAAACGGTTCCAGGCCGGCGGACTTGACCGCTAGTTTAAGCATCTGCGGATTGGCATTCGTCAGTATGGCGAGCTTGAAGCCTTGCTGTTGAAGGCGTTGCAGCACCGCTTTGTTCTCAGGAAAAGCGGGCAACTTCGCGTACTGCGCCATCAGCGCATGCTGCGCATCGAAGCTCAATTCCAGTCCGAGTTTGCGGCAACTAAACACCAATGCATCCTGCGTGACTTCCCAAAACGGCTTGTAGGTCGAGCACATCGAGCGCAGGCGTGTGTACTCGATTTGCTTGTCGCGCCACAGCGCTGCAAGTACTTCCCCTTTACCTGGAAACAATTTTTCCGCAGTGACCCCGATTGAATAGACATCGAACAAGGTACCGTAAGCGTCAAAAATAATCGCCTGGATAGTCATGGGTTTACTCGCAATCGTGAAAGTGTATGAAGTATAGGCGTGCAATCTGTGAATGAGTGGCTCGTTTAGTCATTTGATTCGTGCGTTTATGTCACAGATCGATCGTAACGAGAAAGATGACATTCTTTTCGTTGCGTCGGCAAAAATCAAGGACCCGCTCTGTGCGGCACGCCACTTTGTGAAAAATCAGATGCCTGCATACTGATTACATGTTTTTACTTCATGCCAAACACCAGTGATGACTTTGTCGCTTATTCGGAAGCACCACCGGCAAAGTTCAGGGCGTCGATGCATCAACAAGTTATGTCTGCTGATCTTTTCTACGTGCCAGACCTCTGGCGCGCGGTACATAAACTCCCCCACTATCAGGACTGGATCATGGTCAAAAATCTGCAGCAGCAACAAGTAAAAACCGCAAAGCCAGTTTCTACAGACACCACGCCGCGACTACCGCATGAGCACGATGAATCGTCAGACAGCCAGTCAAGCCCGTCGCGCGAGATCATGAAGCAGGCGGCGAAAGATATTGAAAGTGGGCAGGTGGATACCGACCTGCGTAATGGTGGGAGTGAGGGTGGGGGTGGGGTTGAAAATGTGGTGGACAAAAATCGGCGGAAATAAAGCGGCGTTTCGTTTGCCGCTCAATAGTTTGCCGATCAATAAATTGATTTGCTTGCTGGACGCAGTGCGGACAGCGCGACATAGTCTAAACAAAATGGCAAAAAAAAGCTCCGGTTAAGGAGCTTTTTCTCTACTACTGGCGGAGAGGGTGGGATTCGAACCCACGGTAGGGGAAAACCCTACGCCTGATTTCGAGTCAGGTACATTCGACCACTCTGCCACCTCTCCGGTGTTCT
>JAYTZV010000257.1:0-3797 GCA_043741695.1 Burkholderiales bacterium | reverse complement strand
TCGTTGTCGGTGACAAGGAACGGGATGCAGCAACGGTGGCCGTGCGTGCGCGGGGCAATGTTGATTTAGGCGTGATGCCGCTTGATATGTTGATTGAGCGACTCAATGCCGAGACATCAACCAAGGCCTGATCAGGGAGACCTGAAGCGCAAGGAAAGCACTGATTAATTTTGGCGGATGGGGCCGACTTCCAAATGTGTGCGCTACAAGGCGCAAACCGCAGCAATATCGGTGATGTTGCAGGATTTGCAACGCTGTAGAGTGCACATTTGGGAGCCGGAGGTGCCGGTCGCAATTAATCAGTGCTTTTCTCTGGCGCGGTCTCTCTATTTGATATTCAAAGGAAACTACAATAGCTACTGACAAGTCACATCGCATCAACGGTGAAATTACTGCCCCTGAATTACGTCTGAGTGGTGTCGAGAACGAAGCGCTGGGTATCGTGACTCTTGCCGAAGCCTTCCGCATGGCGGAAGAGGCAAACGTCGATTTGGTCGAGATTGCGCCTACTGCAGTACCGCCAGTCGCTCGCTTGATGGATTACGGCAAGTTCAAGTATCAGGAACAAAAGCGCGCCCACGAAGCCAAGCTCAAGCAGAAAATCATTCTGGTCAAGGAGGTCAAATTCCGCCCCGGTACCGATGATGGTGACTACAACATCAAGCTGCGTAACCTGATCAAGTTTCTTGATGAAGGTGATAAAACCAAGATCACATTGCGTTTCCGTGGTCGTGAAATGGCGCATCAGGATATTGGTATGCGCATGTTGGAGCGGTTGAAGCTCGACCTTGAGCCGTATGGCCAGGTTGAGCAGTGGCCAAAGATGGAAGGCCGGCAGATGATCATGGTGCTGTCGCCGAAGAAAAAGAAGTAAGCACGCAGCAAGCGAGTAGTAAGCAAGCAATAAGCAAGATCAAGATTCGCACCGATTGCCACGCAAGCAGTAATCGGCGCAATACGGCGATGGACTCGATTCCGTCGCACGACAAGTGAGAGCAGGCATCCAAGTGCAACGTTATGCTGCCACCTGCAATCATGTTAAATATGGAGCTGTCCTCAGGACAGAGTTGCTATGCCTAAAATGAAAACGAAAAGCGCCGCCAAAAAGCGCTTTCGCGTGCGTCCGGGTGGAACCGTCAAACGCGGTTCAGCGTTCAAGCGCCACATCCTGACCAAAAAAACCACCACGACCACACGCCAATTGCGCGGTGCCAAAGAAGTCCATGCCACAAACATGGTTTCGGTACGTGCGATGCTGCCTTTCGCTTAACCTCACACACACTATCAAGGAGTTACCATGCCTAGAGTAAAACGTGGGGTCACAGCACGGGCCCGCCATAAAAAAGTATTAGACCAAGCCAAAGGCTATCGTGGTCGTCGCAGCAAGGTCTACCGCATTGCCAAACAGGCAGTCATGCGCGCAGGTCAGTATGCCTACCGCGATCGTCGCAACAAGAAGCGCGTATTCCGCGCACTGTGGATCACCCGTATTAACGCCGCGTCGCGCGAGCACGGCATGACTTACAGCGTTTTCATGAACGGTTTGAAGCGCGCTTCAATCGGTCTGGATCGCAAAGTACTGGCTGACATGGCAGTGATGGACAAGCCGGCATTTGCCGCGATTGTCAATCAAGTCAAGGCCAACTTCGCCGCCGCCGCATAACCATTGAAAAAGCAAGCGTCGCCTTCGGGCTATGCATCGAGCGGGGCAGAGGTTTGAAACCTGTGCCCCGTTTTATTTTCTGCAGCGTTTTTTCATCGACCCGTGCGCAAATGTGCGCGCTGACTGGTATGAATGCTGCTGTAATTTCCCTCACCGGAAACCGTGCATGAACTCCCTCGAACAACTCGTCACGCAAGCCCAAGCCGATTTCATTGATGCGCCCGATGCGGCTGCGCTGGAAAACGCCAAGGCAAAATATCTCGGCAAAACCGGCCAGATTACCGAACAAATGAAGGGCCTTGGCAAGCTTGCGCCCGATGAACGTAAAGTGCAGGGCGCGATCATCAACGCTGCCAAGGAAAAAATCGAAGCCGCGCTGACTGCTCGGCGCGATGCCCTAGCCGATGCGCAAATGCAGGCACGCTTAAATGCGGAAGCCATCGACATTACGCTACCCGGCCGTGGCCGTGGCTTTGGTGGCATTCATCCGGTCATGCGCACTTGGCAGCGCGTCGAAGAAATTTTCGGCTCGATTGGATTTGACGTGGCAGACGGCCCCGAAATCGAAACTGATTGGACTAATTTCACCGCACTGAACAGTCCGGAAAATCATCCCGCGCGCTCGATGCAGGATACGTTTTACATTGATGCCAACGACACGCAAGGCAAGCCGCTATTGCTGCGCACGCATACCAGCCCGATGCAGGTGCGCTACGCGCGCATGCACAAGCCGCCGATCAAGGTGATCGCGCCGGGTCGCACGTATCGCGTAGACAGTGACGCTACCCATTCGCCGATGTTTCATCAAGTCGAAGGCTTGTGGATTGCGGAAGACATCAGCTTCGCTGATTTGAAAGGCGTGTACCTGAATTTCGTCAAAGCGTTTTTCGAAACTGACGATTTGCAAGTGCGCTTTCGGCCGTCGTATTTTCCATTTACCGAACCATCGGCTGAAATCGATATCGCCTTCGGTACTGGTCCGCTGAAAGGCCGCTGGCTGGAAGTGTCGGGTGCAGGTCAGGTGCATCCGACCGTGATGCGCAATATGGGATTCGATCCGGAGCAGCTAATCGGGTTTGCATTCGGATCAGGACTGGAACGCCTGACAATGCTGCGTTATGGAATTAGTGATCTGCGTCTTTTTTACGAAGGTGATTTGCGCTTCTTGAAGCAGTTCAACTAAGGCACATTCGCCGTACGCACACGCACCACACCGGATCATCACTGAATCAAGTTTCAAAGGTCATCACATGCAATTTTCTGAAAGCTGGCTGCGCTCATTCGTGAATCCACCGATGACGTCGGAAGCACTGTCCCATCTGCTGACCATGTCCGGCCTTGAGGTCGAAGAAGTCGAACCGGTAGCACCACCGTTTTCGCATGTCGTGGTGGGAAAGATACTGGAACTGGCACGTCATCCGAATGCAGATCGTCTCAATGTATGTCAAGTCGACGTAGGCATCGGCACACCGCTCAACATCGTCTGCGGTGCGCCCAACGTGCGCGCCGGCATGAAGGTTGTCTGCGCACTGGCCGGTGCCGTGCTACCACCGGGCGACGATGGCAAGCCGTTTGAAATCAAGGTGGGCCAGTTGCGCGGTGTCGAATCGCAAGGCATGTTGTGTTCGGCGCGAGAGCTGAAATTATCGGACGATCACGGCGGTCTGATTGATCTGCCGGACGATGCCCCAATCGGACAAGACTTCCGCGATTACTACCAGCTCAATGATTTGAAATTTACGATCAAGCTGACACCGAATAAAGCCGATTGTCTATCGGTGCTTGGCGTGGCGCGCGAAGTATCCGCGCTGACCGGCACGCCGTTGACACTACCGACCTATTCAAAAACTGCAGTCACACTCGAAGAAAAGCTGTCAGTCAAAATCAGTGCGCCCGATTTGTGTGGGCGTTTTACTGGCCGCGTGATTCGCGGCCTGAACGCCAAAGCGCCAACCCCGGCATGGATGAAGCAGCGCCTGGAACGAAGCGGTCAGCGCTCTATTTCTGCACTGGTCGATATCTCCAACTATGTGATGCTCGAAATGGGTCAGCCTACTCACGTCTTCGATCTGAAAAAAATTCACGGAGGGCTTGATGTGCGATGGGCACGTGCTGGTGAGTCGCTCAAGCTGCT
>JAYTZV010000256.1:0-3807 GCA_043741695.1 Burkholderiales bacterium | reverse complement strand
AGATCGATCATGCGACCGGTGGGCCACGCCAAGAAAAAGGTGGTCTATCAGTGCAGTAACGGAATCACAATTACAACCCAGGTCGCAGCAGCCAAAGTGAACGTCAAAAACACGGCGGCGCTGCCAAAGTCTTTCGCATTTTTCGACAGTGGATTAGTTTCCAGTGAGACGCGATCCACCACTGCCTCGATTGCCGAATTCAATAATTCAACAATTAATACCAACACGAAAACCCCGATCAGCATCAGCTTCTGCAATGCGGGCACTGGCAACAGCAGTGCCACAATCGTAGCGATGATGACCACCACCAGCTCCTGGCGAAACGCGTGTTCGCCATGCCATGCCGCCTTGAATCCTTCCATCGAATAAAAAAAAGCGCCGGCAACACGCTTGATGCCACTTTTGCTTTTGAACTGACTGATCGGTTGCTCGTTCTTGCTCATGTGACGCCAAAATAGGTGGTCGGTAGGTATGTGGTCGGTCGATATGCCATCGCCGCTCATCCAGCGCGCATTCATGCTCTGCCGGACAGTCGGCTGGCGGATTTTAACAGCACATTCAACGCTGAAATTAGCCCTGATTTGCGATGCTGACATCGCGCCGCATACTGGGTGATTGTTTCACGATGTGGTATAACTCAAGCTGTTTCCTGCAGGCGATCTTCCATGAAAACTCCATCGCATTCCGATACCGACAAAACATCGATCCAGGTCATTGAACGCATGAGCTGCTTGCTCGACGCGCTGGCCAAGTACCCCGACCCGGTCAGTCTGAAACAACTCGCAGCAGATACGCAGTTGCATCCATCGACCGCACACCGCATCTTGAACGACCTCGTCATGAAGCGCCTGGTCGATCGCGCAGAACCCGGTGCCTATCGGCTCGGCATGCGCTTGCTCGAACTCGGCAATATCGTCAAGAGTCGTTTGAATGTGCGTGAAGCGGCGCTGGACTTTATGCGTGCCTTGCACCGCAAGACTCACCAAACTGTCAATTTGTCAGTACGTCAGAGCGATGAAATTGTCTATATCGATCGCGCGTTTTCCGAGCGATCCGGCATGCAGGTGGTGCGCGCCATCGGTGGCCGCGCGCCACTGCACCTGACCTCGACCGGCAAACTATTTTTATCGGTCGATGATCCGAAGTCGGTACGTTCTTACGCGACGCGTACCGGTCTTGCCGGCCACAATAAAAATTCAATTACCGACCTGGCAAAACTCGAACGCGAACTCAGTTTCGTGCGCGCCCGCGGTTTTGCACGTGACAATGAAGAGCTCGAACTCGGCGTGCGCTGCATGGCAGCAGGCATTCGTGATGATTCCGGTCGGTTGATTGCAGGCCTGTCGATTTCTGCACCGGCAGACCGCCTGCAAGAAGAATGGCTGGAAGATTTGATCGTGACTGTCAATCAGATTTCAGCCGTGCTGGGCTACAACGAAGAGGGTGTTGCGTAGGTCGTGCCAAATCGTTGGCTGTACGATCGCACACCGGCGCATCAATTCAAAACATCTGTATCGCGAAAAAAAAGCGAACCTCAGTTCGCTTTTTTTAAAAAAAATTGCCCTGTCAACTGCGTGCTGCTGAAACCGGTGCGGTGGCAGCGGACGTGCTCGGTACTGCCAGCGGGTTACCAAGATTTTCCGGCTTTAACGCTTCAATCCATTTGCGTACCCGACTCGCATCCGCAGTACGCGATTGCTTGCCTTTTGAATCCAGGAAAACCATCACGATCGGGCGACCTTCGATATTGGTCTGCATCACAAGACAGCGCCCTGCTTCGTTGATGAAACCGGTTTTTTGCAAACCAATTTCCCAGTCAGGATTGGCCACCAGACGGTTCGAATTCGAATACTGCAGCGCTGGCCCACCCGGCTCAACCACGTATTTGGTATCAGTCGAGTACTGGCAGATCAGCGGATGCTGACGCGCTGCTACCACCAACTTGGCAAGATCGCGCGCACTGGCAACGTTGTGGCTGGAAAGTCCCGTTGAATCGACATAATGCGTGTCCATCATACCGAGTGCTCTTGCCTTGGCATTCATTGCCGCGACGAACGCAACAATCCCACCTGGATAATTGCGACCAAGCGCCGATGCAGCGCGGTTTTCCGAACTCATCAACGCGATATGCAGCATGTTCCCACGCGACAGCTGCGAGCCGATACGTAGACGTGAACGCGTATTTTTTTCGTGATCGATATCCGCGTCGGTGACTTCGATCATTTCATCCATATTTTGATGCGACTCGACCACTACCATGCTGGTCATCAGTTTGGTAATCGATGCGATCGGGAGCGCAATGCTGGAATTTTTTTCAAACAGGATTTTTGAATTTGACTGATCAAGCACCAACGCGACACTCGATTTCAGTTCAAGCGGGTCACGCGTCAGATTCAGGCCAGCTAGATCGCCAACACTGGGCGCTGCCGGCACCACAAGTATTGCAGGGTGATAAGCTGCGTGGGTATAGCTCACATGACGCCTACCGTGCACTATCGATACGTGCCGCACCAGGCGCTCATTCACCGCGAGTTGATTACGCTCACCCGCAGCGGCGTGACGATGGCGCTTGCCATGTTTGGTGGAATGATGTTTTGAGGACGCGCTTTTTTTTGCACTTGCATCGGAGCCCGCGAGCACTGGCCCACTCAAACAAAGCATGGCCGCGCAAGCGGAGGAAATCAGGGTAAATCGGACGAATGCAGAGTCAAACATCAACTACTCCCGAGAAAGGGGATGGGTAAATCATCTTGCAGTGTAGCAAAATAAAAGGGATTCGCAATATAAATTAATGACTTAGCGTGATCTATTAAACAATTTTCGAATTGTTCGACACTATATAGCAAACCACTTAGCAAACCACTCAGCAATCCACTCAGCAAACCATTCTGAAAACGATTTTGCAGGCCATCAACCCCTCATGAGTTGCGATCAACTGGTGCACGGTTCCGGGCAAGTAGGACTCAGGGTTCCGGGCAAGTAGGGCTCAGGCTCAGGTCGACAAAAACCGCACGAAGCCCTTAACCGGTTCGCGTTCAGTCACCAGCGTATTTTCGATTTTGTCCGGCGCCGCATAACCTAAGGCCATGCCGCACACCACCATCTCATTTTCAGACAGCGCCAGTTCCTCGGCGATGATGCGGTGATATTGCGTGAACGCCGCCTGCGGACAGGTATCGAGACCGCGACCGCGCGCGGCCAGCATCACGTTCTGCAGAAACATCCCGTAGTCGAGCCACGAGCCTTTTTCCATGATGCGATCGATCGTAAAAATCAATCCCACTGGCGCATCGAAGAAGGTGTAGTTGCGGCCATGCTGCGCGTGAATGCCTTCCTTGTTGTCACGGGTGAGATTCAGCAGCGCGTATAAATCCCAGCCCACTTTGCGGCGACGATCAATGTACGGCGAGGCCCATTGCTGCGGGTAGTAGTGGTATTCCTCGGTGTGCTGTTTTGCTTCAGACGGGTTGCTATGCACTTGCAGAATGCGTTGCGAAAGCCGCTCTTTGACCGCACCCGTCAGCACTGTGACTTTCCACGGCTGGGTATTCGTGCCGGACGGTGCGCGTGCAGCCACATCAAGAATTTTTTCGATTTCGTCACGCGCAATCGGGTCTGGTAAAAATGCCCGAATCGAACGACGGGAAAGGATAGCGTCATCGACATGCTGCTGCTGCGGAGTCTGGATCATGGCTGGCTCGGAAGTGTTGAAGAAGAAAAAATCAGCGGCGCGAGCAGCGTGCGCATCGCTGCGGGAATGTCGACAGGTCGGCGTGTTTTGCGATCGACTGCAACATGCACCAGAAA
>JAYTZV010000255.1:0-3841 GCA_043741695.1 Burkholderiales bacterium | reverse complement strand
TGCCCCGACGCTGCGTCTCTGGCAACCTGTAAAGCATGAAGCAGCATTTCCCGATACGCTGCCGCAGCACCCTCGGCACCGAGCAGCGGTATCAGACGCGTCTTGACCTGACCGGCGATCGGCGCCTTCGCAAAGACGGCGATGTGCAAGCCGGCCATCAGGTCGGCGGCGTGTAGCCATATTGCTGCGCGAGCGCACGCGGATCAGCACCGCAAAAATACGCGAGCCGCAAGCGCCACATCAACCAGATCGTGCGCCACACGCCATGCCGTTGCCAGCGACGACCGGAGCTGATCACGCGCTGCTTCAAACACGCCGGCGCCGAGATTTTTTTTAGGCGACGGCATAGTTCGATATCTTCCATCAATGCGATCGGTGCAAAGCCGCCCAGTTGTTCGAACACGTTTCGCCGCACGAAGATTGCTTGATCACCGGTAGCGATGCGGCTGATGCGCGAACGCCAATTCATCATCGCGGCAATCACGCGCAGCATTGGATGCGTACCGGTCAGTGTGATATCGAAGCGACCCCATGCGTTTCGCTCCAATGCGATGTCGATCAAAGTCAGTGCGTTGTCAGGCAACACGGTATCGGCATGCAGGAACAATAGATTTGGTGCGCTGGCGTGCAGCGCACCTGCATTCATTTGCGCGGCGCGACCGCGTGATGCGTCAATGATCAAATCGACCCACGGCGCAGCACGCGCAGCCGTGCCATCGCTGCTGCCACCATCGGCAACGATGAGTTGCACGCCCTCGCGGCGCAGCGGGGCCAGTGTGGCAAGACGCGTTTCAATCTCGGCCGCTTCGTTCAGCGTGGGAATGATGATCGACAGTCGTGTTTCCATACCGTGCACTCAGCCACGCATCCAGCCGTGGTAACGCCGCACCCATTCCAGTAGCTTGATCGGCGCATGCGCTTTTTTCCAAACACCGGCAGCGTATTTATTTGCTTCGGCCAGTGTCGGATAAATATGGATGGTGCCGAGGATCTTGTTCATGCCCAGACCATGCTTCATCGCCATCACATATTCGGCGATCAAATCGCCGGCGTGTTCACCGACGATAGTCACGCCTAAAATTTTATCTTTACCGGGCACCGTCAGCACCTTGACGAAACCGTGCGCTTCTTCGTCAGCAATCGCGCGATCGAGATCGTCCAGCGGATAGAGCGTGACCTCAACAGCGATGTTGGCCGCTTTGGCGTCCTGCTCGTTCAAGCCGACCCGCGCGACTTCGGGTTCGGTAAACGTCGCCCACGGAATCACCGAATAATCGACCTTGAATTTTTTGAAGCGGCCGAACAAGCCATTGACTGCGGCGTACCAGGCTTGATGCGCAGCGGTGTGCGTGAATTGAAATGGACCAGCGACATCGCCTGCCGCAAAAATATTCGGATACAGCGTTTGCAAGTACTCATTGGTATCGACAGTACGGGTTTTGCTAACGCCGATACCGAGCTCTTCCAAACCATAGCCAGTCAGATTGGCCGCGCGACCAACCGCGCAAATGACTTCATCGAATTCAATACGCACGTCAGTGCTGGCATGTTCGGCAATCAGTATTTTGCGACCGTCTTCCAGCAAAAACTGTTTGGCTTTGTGACCCGTCAATAGCGCGATGCCTTCTGCGCGAAAACGTGCAGCAACCATTGCCGAGACTTCCGCATCTTCACGCAACATGATGCGCTCGGCCATCTCGACTTGCGTGACCTGCGCGCCAAGTCGGGCGAATGCCTGCGCCAGTTCGCAACCGATCGGTCCACCACCGAGCACCACTAGACGACGCGGCAACACGCGCAGCGACCACAAGGTGTCTGAGGTCAGATAGCCGACCTGATCGAGACCGGGTATCGGTGGCACGAATGGTTTTGCACCCGCAGCAATAACGATATTGCGGGTGGTCAGCGTACGCTTCGCGCCGTTGGCATCGGTCACCTCAACCACAAACGGCGAGATAATTTTTGCGTCGCCCGCCACACAATCGACACCCAGACCTTGATACCGCTCGACTGAATCATGCGGCTCAATCGCGGTAATAATGCGCTGCACCCGTTCCATCACCGCAGCAAAATCTACCTGCGCATGCGCATCGGCCAGACCAAATTCTTTCGCGCGACGGATATGCGACATCAGTTTGGCAGAACGGATCAGCGCCTTCGATGGTACGCAACCGGTATTGAGACAATCACCACCAAGCTTATGACGCTCAATCAGCGCGACCTTGGCTTTGACTGCCGCAGCGATGTACGCACTGACTAAACCAGCCGAGCCACCACCGATGACGACCATGTTGTAGTCGGCTTTTTTCGAACGCGGCCATTTTGCGTACACCTTGCGCGCGCTGATGGCATCGATAATTTTTTTAGCAATCAGCGGAAAGACGCCAAGCAGCACGAATGACAGCAGCAAGCCTGGTGACAAAATGCCGCGCAGCGAAGTGATGCGCGCCAATTCGGTACCGGCGTTCACGTACACAAGGGTTCCGGCCAGCATGCCGAGTTGACTGACCCAGTAGTAGGTCCACACGCGCATGCGCGTCAGCCCCATCAGCAGATTGATCAGAAAAAATGGAAACACCGGTACCAGCCGCAGCGTGAACAAATAAAATGCGCCATCTTTGTCGATGCCTTCATTGAACGATTTCAGCTTGTCGCCGAAGCGCTGCTGAACCCATTCGCGCAAAATGAAGCGCGCCGATAAAAATGCGAGTGTGGCACCGACGCAGGATGCGAACGAGACGATCAACGTGCCAAACCACAATCCGAAAATTGCACCGGCTGCCAGCGTCAATATTGCCGCACCCGGAAACGATAGCGCGGTGACCGCGGTGTAGATGACAAAAAATATTCCGGCACTGATTAGCGGTTTGGCGGTGGCGTAGGCCTGCAACGCGTCCTGACGCGATTTCAATTCATGCAGGCTGAGGAATCGGCCGAGATCAAATACAAAAAATGCGATAACGGCCGCAATGATCAGCACCAGCAGTAACAGACGATTTTTTTTCATGGCAGGTGCGCGGTTGGGCGCTATTTGAAACCGGATTGATAGGCCTGCACGGGCGACCACGCGGGGCCTTGCTCGATGCGCTGCAGATAAGAGAGATTCGCTGCCGAACCAGTCGGCCAATCAGCAATGAAGCGTGCATGCCAGGCGGCGTGATCGTAGTCGAGCGCAATCGCGGCGACGTGCAGGTCGATATCGTCGATGCGAAACACGCGCTGATGGATCACATTCAGCGTCGACGGCGCCGGTGTCAAACCGATACGGCTAACGAGCCCGAAGCGGGTACCAGAAAAGTTCGGCATGCCGGCAGCGCCGTTGTTAATGATGCCGCAAGCGCGTCCATCAATCGCAAAGCGGCGTAGCAACGGCGCGCAGGTATGCGAACTGGCAAATATACTGACGTCGCTTTTGCGAAAAAACTGTTCATTGAGACCGCGACGCGATGGGTCATCGAGCAACTGGCGCGAAAAGTTCCATCCGGCGAGCGAGCTTGCATCGCCATGCACAATACCGATGCGCGCTGGTCCAACTTGCGCCAGCAAATGCATCGGCAATGCCGCCATCGATGCGCGTTCATTGCCCAACGCAGTGCTTGCCGTGGCGCGCAACGCGGTGATGATTTGGTTGGAACGCGCTACAACGTCGTCGCTGACCTCATCCGGATAAGCGCAACCACACCCGTCACCGTCATCATCGATGGCGAGTTCGGTTTCCACATTACCGCGCACGACCGCATGCTGCGTCACACGTTGATGTACATCGGCGAATACGTCCGGCGCCAGATCGAACCAGTGAAAGTCGCCATTGAATACCAGCTGCGGCGCATCGGTTTCATGC
>JAYTZV010000254.1:0-1211 GCA_043741695.1 Burkholderiales bacterium | reverse complement strand
CTGCGGTAGAGATGTTCGAGGCGGTGCGCAATGGCGACATCAAACTGCTATGGATTGCCTGTACCAATCCTGCGCAATCCATGCCAGATCAGAAACTGGTACGGCAAGCGATGGATAAAGCCGAACTCGTGGTGCTACAAGAGGCATACACCAGCACCGCCACTGCTGCTTACGCCGACGTGATTTTGCCAGCATCGTCGTGGGGTGAAAAAGAAGGCACGGTGACTAATTCGGAACGCCGCATTACGCGCCTGCATGCAGCGGTTACACCACCTGGACAAGCACGGCCCGATTGGCAGATCGTGGTCGATTTTGCGCAGCGGCTGGAACGTTTGCTTGGACGCGAGTTGGCTCGTGAGCGCAGCATGTTCGACTTTCATAGCGCTGAATCGATCTGGAATGAACATCGCGAAACCACGCGTGGCCGCGATCTCGATATCACTGGCTTGTCGTATGCACTGCTCGATCAGCACGGTCCACAACAATGGCCGTTTGCGGAAGGTGCCACAACGGGCAAAAAACGGTTGTACGAAGACGGTATTTTTCCAACGCCAAGCGGCCGTGCAAGATTTGTCGATACGCCGTACCGCCCGGTAGCCGAAGCAATCGACGCACGCTTTCCATTTCGACTCAACACGGGAAGACTGCGTGATCAATGGCACGGCATGAGCCGTACCGGTACGGTCGCACAATTATTTGCGCATGCACCCGAACCGGCAATCATGATGGCCGCGGCAGACATGGAGCGGCGCCTGTTACGCGAAGGCGATCTGGTGCATGTGACCAGCAAACGCGGCTCACAAATTCTGCCAGCCCGTGCCAGCGACGAGATGCGTTCCGGTCAGACGTTTATTGCGATGCACTGGGGTGAAGAATTTTTATCCGGGCGCGGTCATGCTGGCGAAGGCTCCTACGGTGTCAACGCATTGACATCACCGGCGACCGACCCGGTCTCGAAGCAGCCTGAATTAAAACACGCCGCAGTCAAAATTCTGAAGGCCGAATTGCCATGGCGCTTCATTGCTTTCGGCTGGGTTGCGCCAGATCAGGTGATGCGATTACAAACGGCATTGCGTCCGCATCTGCGTAAATTTGCGTATGCGTCGTGCACGCTATTTGGACGAGACCGTGTTGGTGTGTTGTTCCGCGCTGGTGATGACTATCCCGCGCCGCCCGAGCTGGTCGCCGAGATTGAATCGCTGTTCGGCATT
>JAYTZV010000253.1:0-3843 GCA_043741695.1 Burkholderiales bacterium | reverse complement strand
ATCGAAACAGATCGCTCTACCACGCTGGATCGTTGCCTCGGTGTTTGTAATTATGGCGGCTGGCATTGTGACGGTTGCAACCGACTATCGGCGACTGGTGTTGGGATTTCGCGCGCTCGGGTTTGAAAATCTTGGCATGGTGGCCGATGAAGGCTCGACCGGCAGGCCCCCTTTGACGATGTTCCCGCAGTTTTATGATTACTTTAACTTCGCCAAAACCCGCGCACATGTCGGCATGACACCGGCCGAAATCGCTGCTATGGAACGCTCGGCGAGTCGTTTTGGCTATGCGCCGGTATTAATGCGCATGACGATGGTGTATGCCCTCAACGGTCGTGAAAACGATGCGGTAAGAACCATGGAGACGCTGCGTCACCTACATCCAGGTAATTACGCAGAGGCATATGAAACATGGAAGCAGATGAGTGTGGGCCAGCCTGCGCTGTATGCGGGCGCGTTCCGACGATTTACGCTTCCCGCTTTAACTCAGCCGGCGCCCGAGAAAACAGGTAAGTAACAGCAGATGCGCGACGTTGCTGTTTGACGGCAGGCACAAAGGCAGCGTTGGCAGCGTGTGGTTGAATGCGCCGGCATTGTTGATGCTGCCGTTGCCAATTTGTGACCTGCAATTCCGGGAAGTATATTGAGCGGGAGTAACCATACGGCAGCTTTATCTTTACCCGGAAATCAACATCATGGGACAGATGTGGAGTTAGCCCAATCCCCTGACCGGCCACCACTTTTATTGAGCACCCGCACCTGCCCAATCACCATCCCCCGATCCACGGCCTTGCACATATCGTAAATCGTCAGCAACCCCGTCTGCACCGCAAAGAGCGCCTCGATCTCCACGCCGGTTTTACCGAACGTCTCAACGGTTGCGTTGCAGGTGATCGACGAGGCTGCCGCATCGACGGAAAATTCGACCGCGACCCGCGTCAATGCCAGCGGATGGCATAACGGGATCAGCTCGCTGGTGCGTTTGGTCGCCATGATCGCGGCGATTCGCGCTACGCCAAGGACATCGCCCTTTTTTGCTGTGCCGGCTTGGATCAGGGTCAGCGTTGCGGGTTGCATGGTGATGGTGCCGGTGGCGATAGCGACGCGATGGGTCTCCTGCTTGCTGCCGACGTCTACCATATGAGCTTGGCCGGAGGCGTCGAAATGCGTGAACGAATCGGCGGCGCCGAGCGGATCAGTGTTGGCAGGCGTGGTCGTCATGGGAGCTCAGAAAAGTCGCGTTACAAATGGCGACAAAAGATGGTTCGTGAGCCGGTATCATAGCACCGTGAGTCATCTATTTTTAACCTCTGGTCGATTGCTAAACCTTCCCCGCGCAGCCAATGTGTTAGTGCTGCTTCTGGCGTTGACAAGTTCCGCTGCAGTGACTGCACCGCGCCTGTCGGACGCGATCAATTTGCCCACGCTCGGTGACACTGAGCGTGGTGCGCTGTCGCCGCAAATGGAGCGCCGACTTGGTGAGCGCATCATGCGCGATATCGTCAAGGATCCAGATTATCTCGACGATGCACCGACGCTCGAATACATGAACGATTTCGGCAATGGCTTGCTGGCCGCGCGTCCTGAACTGCGCGGCGAGGCTGACTTTGCGTTTTCATTTTTTGTGGTCCGCGACCCAATGCTCAATGCGTTTGCGCTGCCGGGGGGATTCATTGCGGTGCACTCTGCGCTGCTGATCGCAGCGCAGACTGAATCTGAGCTGGCGTCGGTAGTCGCGCATGAAATCGGCCACGTCGCCCAGCGTCACATCGCGCGCCAGATCGGTCAGCAAAAACAGGACGCGCTGATTCCGCTGGCCGGTGCCATCCTTGCAGCACTGACCATGCGAGCCAATCCTGATGCGGCCACGGCGGCGCTAGTGGGTTCGGAAGGATTGGCGATTCAGCGTCAGCTTAATTTTAGCCGGGAGGCGGAACGCGAGGCAGACCGGGTCGGTTTGCAGGTCATGCGTGCAGCGGGCTATGAAACCTCCGGCATGATTGCGTTTTTTGGTCGCATGCAAACTGCTACACGCGCATATACCGATACCCCAGCGTTTTTGAATTCGCATCCGTTGACCACCGAGCGGATTGCCGATATCACCGAGCGTACCCGTGATCTGCGCTACCGCCAGCATGCCGACAACCCGGATTTTCAGTTGATCAGAGCGCGCATGCGCGTCTTGCAGGATGACTCGGCGCAAGGTCTGCGCGATGCCAGCGAGATTTTCACGGCGCAACTAGCGCAAAAAAACCGGCTTGCAACGATGGCCGCAAAATATGGCCTGGCCTGCGTTGCGCTCAAACGCGGTGACCCGGTCAAGTCGCAAGCCTTGTTGCAGGAAGCGCGCGCTGCGCAGGCGTCTGGCAGCAAGAGCAGCGTAATGGACTATCTCGGCATCGATATTTTGCTGGCCTCCGGCAAGGCCACCGATGCGGTGAGGCTTGCTGATACGGCCCGCAATCAATTCCCGTTGTCCCGCGGTCTGGCACGGCGCTACGCGGAAACGCTGCTGGCAGCCGGGCGAACCGATCAGGCGATTACTTATTTACGCGATCAGGCGCAGCTATACCGGCAAGAAGCTGCGTTGCAGGATCTGCTGGCAAAAGCGTATTCGGCCAGCGGCAAGGTGACCTTGCAGCATCTGGCACTTGCCGAGTCGTATGCGCAGAGTGGCAGCTTGCCGGCAGCGCTGGATCAGCTTGGCATTGCGCGCAGATCGGCCGACGCCTCGTTTTATGACCAATCGCTGATCGATGCACGGGAGCGCGATTATCAGCAACGCTGGAAAGAAGAGTTGGTTGAGACAAAAAAAGAGAAATAACATACACGGAAGAGCTAATGCGCCTTGCACGACATTTGCTTGATCACTGCCAACGAATTAAACTTCAGCCATAGATGACAATGTACGAGGCAAGCATGGTCGCTCCCGGCGAAGGGGAATTCATTATTGCAGGCCTGCTTGATATTCCTTTCATTTTCGATTTGATATTCGACGTGAGCTTTTCCGGATCGTTTTCGGATGCCTACTTGAAGCGCAAGGGCTATTTGCACATCTTGCTGTTATTGCTGACGTCGCTGCACTGCTTCGCATGGATGTTCAAAACAAAAAATCGTGAACTGCTGCAGTGCGTTAAACAAGACAAGCCAGTCGGGTTTATCCAGATCGAGTCAACAATCAACAGCCACGGTCAGCTACGTCACTACATCATGACATGTGCGATTGCGCCGACACATCGCGGCAATCGCTATGGACGTGAAATGATCGAACTGCTTATCGGCCGTGCGCGGGCGGGAACGCTAATTTGTGGTGTCTGCACGAAATATGCGCGGGCAATGCAGCATACGTTCAAAGGGTTGCACTTCATCAGAAAATCGGTTGGCTACGGCCTCGACGAATATAGCTACGTCATACCGGATGAGCAGCATACTGCGGCCGGCCGCCCGGAAGGTGCCGACGCGGCGCTAGTCAGGCTGCGGCAATTGAACGAAGCCGCTTGATTGCATCAGCGTCGTTTCATCGCGCCAAACAACAATAAACGACTGCGTACCGCAGGTCATGCTCAGCGCTGCTGCCCTGCCTGCGCTGTCGATCCACGCTAGCAATTCGCTATCGCTGACCTGACTGTCGCCTCGGTAAATCATCGCAAGGCACTGCGCCGTATCGCGGTCGTCCAGCTGCGCAGTCCTTCCCGCGCTTTGAAAGACAATATTGCCGCTGTTCGTCAGCCAGACGTGATCAATCGGTGCCATCGTTTCGCCGGTATGCAGCAAAAATCCAGCGACCGGATCGGTGCGCGCAATATACGGTGTCGCTTCAAGATTCACATAAACCCGTTGCGG
>JAYTZV010000252.1:0-26406 GCA_043741695.1 Burkholderiales bacterium | reverse complement strand
TACCGCTTGGCACTACGGCGTTGTTGGCGGCAAGCTCCACACGGCCGAAGTTTTTTCCAACCAGCTGAAAATTGTCGGCAATAATATCCAGCGCCGGCATCTGCACCAAATTTTTTTTATTTTCGAGCAGTTCGGATACTTCCGCAGTGGCCGACTGCGGAATCGTCAGCGAGGCCAGACGCGCGGTCACTTTGCCCAGTCCTTTGCCGTTCGCCCCCTCCACCCACGACAAATAACCCGAGGCCTGCGCCGAATCGATATTGGCTTGCCAGACATCTTTTTGACGCGACACACCGACCACCACGTTGTCGAGTTTTTTATTGCCGACAATGAGTTCGGTCGCCCGCGCCGCCATCACGTCGGGCTCGATGTAGAGCGACAAATCCGGGCCGTCATTGGCCGGGTCAGCCACGACTACGCGCTCTTTTTCATTGCCAGCGATAGCGGTGATCACCGAGCGCCACGCATCAATATTCAACGAGCGCAAATTGACATTGATGTTCAAGCCTTCGTCGGGATCCGGTGCGGGCGCATTGACGCCGATACCACCATGATCGACCCGCCACGCGGTATTTTTTTCAGGTGATCGGCTGCGCAAATAATGCGCAACGAAGGTCGTACCAAGCGCCACCTTGATCTCATCGCGCAACAGCCGCGGATTGTCCGACGGCAGCGACGCCATCTCGAAACGAAATGGCATGGCCTCGTTGAGGGGCTTACGCAGCGGTACCGGAAAATTCAAATCCAGACCTTGCAGGCTCGATTCAAGCACGACATCGGTGCGGCGTTTTTTGACAGTGATCGTTGTTGTGTAGCGCGTACCGCCGGACATTTTTTGCAGCAGTCGCTGTATCTCCGGTGACGGATAGGTTTTGCGCAAGCCATCAACGGACATGCCGCCGTCCGCTTTGACGACAATCGTGCCATCGCGCTGGCTGCCGCCGACGACCGTAGCGGGCGCACCGATAAAACCGGTTTTGACATCGGTGAGTGCAAACCCTTTTTCACTGAAATCGAGTTTGCCGATGGTTTGAATCAGCGGCGGAATATTATTTTGCAAGACCACATCGTTGCCCATGAATTCCAGCGAACCCGTGACCGTGGTGTCGATGGCATGGGTCAGCGGCATGTGCATTTTGAGCTTCAGCCGTGCAGCACCGGAGGCCCGGGTTTCATCGGTGAAGTGGCCGATCCAGTCCGCGACCGGGCTGGCATTGACGTAACGCACCAGATTTTGCAACGCGCCGATGGCAGCACCGTCGACTTCCAGCTGCTTGTCTGCGGCCAGCAAATCAGGAATGGTCGCATTCACGTTGGTCATCGCGACCTGATGCGACAGGGCGCTATCGGCGTGGATCGACAGGCGGGTGCGATCGATCGCCAGCGTACCGTTGATATTTTCGGCAACTGGCCAGAGTGGTGCCTTGCCATCTTTAGACAACAGCCCCGGGGCATAATCGAGCGTTGCATCCACCAGTTTTGCCTTGACGGTAAATTCGCCGGTCAATGAAGCACCAGACTTTGCACCAGATTTGACAGGTTCGAACGGAAACTTTGCCAGATCACCTTTCAGATGAATTGCCACATCCTGCGCCTGCCCCTGCCGCAATGCGCCGACCAGCCAGCCGCGCAGATGCGGCGCGGTTTGCAGCGGCAGATAACGATCTACCTTGTTCAATGCGATCTCGGCGATGGTGGCATTCACATCGATATCACCGAAGCGGTTGCCACCCGGAGTCAGCGGTATCTTGTGATGGCCGCTCAACGTCACCTTCACGCCGTCTTGTACGAAATCAAGGTGATCGACTTGCAGCATCAACTGATCATTGGCAGGAAATGACCAGCGAGCCCGCATCGCCAACTGCTCAAATGGGACGACGGGATCGGTCAGATAGGTCGGCAGGCGAAACTTCAGCTGGTGCGAGACCAGACTCAGCCCGCCGCCGCGATCGGTCGCGTCGATCGCGCCGGTCAGATTTTCGAACCCGGGAATTGCCGGCACTGCAGCCTGCGCTGGTGCGGTGGCGGTTTTTGCCCGCGCTACTCGCGGCAATTGCGCGTTCAGACTCAAGCCGATGAACTGGCCGCGCACCGCGTACGATGAAATCGCTGGATAGACACCCTGCCAGCGCGCAGAAAAATCTGTTAGCCGACCACGCGGAGAAAAATCAGTCAGTAGCTGCCGTTGTGCCAGTGGCAGCGGCAATTTTTCAACGAGATTTGCGAGTGTTTCGAGATTGAGCTGGTTCGCACTAAGCGCGAATTTTTCAGGCTGGTTACCGGCTGCTGGCGTGTACTCTTCACGAAGTGTCGTCAAAGGCAACTGCAGACCGTCTTCGGTCTGCATCGAAAAATCGGTCAGTGCGATCGCGTAGCCAAGCGCACCGAACGTCGGCGCTGCACGTTTGCCGTTGGCGGCAAGCGTTTCCTGAACCGACAACCGACCGCTTGCCTGCATTAAATTTAACGGCTGTAAATCGTGACGCAAGCGACTCTCGACATGCGACAAATTCAGGTCAGCAGTGAAATTGACAATGTGCGCATGATCCAGATTCAACCAGGCGCGGATCGAACCGGCACCGCGCTGGACCTCGAACGGATAATCGATATACGCTTTCCACACCGCCAGATCGGTATCGCGGATATCGGCGTACAGCTCGCCAATCCATTGCTTTGCATCTGCCGGGTGGCGCGCAAAGGCTGGGTGATCGAACTGGGCGCGCACGTCGATTGGCGCGGCCATGGCTGCCGGCGGCACGGCGGTCAACGCCAGTTGATGATGACGCCAGCTGTTTTGCAGACGCAGGTCAACCTGCTGCAGCAGCAGCTCAGGAGCGCCACGTTGTGCATCGAGCCAGTGCAATCGACCCTTGCGAATGACGATTTCGCGCTGGGCCAAGACCCAATCAGATCCTTTACCGCTATTGGACTTACCAGCATCAATAATGATGCCACCGACCCGCAGCACACCTTGCGGATCGCGCACGATGTCGAGATCAGGCCGCTCCAGAATCAGTTGGTGCAGGCGTAATTCGGCAGCCGGTATGCTCCACCACGACAAGGTCGCATCCACCCGCGGCAGCGTCAGCGCAGCACCGCCCTGGTTGTCGTGCACGACCACATTGCCGAGCGCAAGGCGCGGTCGCAGGCCCAGCCAGCTGACATCGACCGTGCCAATCGTGACCGGCTGACCGACCGCCTGCGCGGCGATCTGCTCCATTCGTTGCTTGTAGACATCGACGTTCGGCATCACAACGTACCGCAGTAGCAAGAACGCCAGCGCGATGATGAAATAGCTTGCGACCACGAGTTGGAGCAACAGGGTTGCAGTACGTCGCGCAACGCGCCTTGCGCGACTCGGCTGCGCCGGCGCAGGCGTGACCTGATCGGCGGGCGCGAGAGCCACTGGATCAACCACCATCAGTCAGCGCGGCTGCACGAGCGTGCCAACCGGGTTCGCATAGAATGGATCGGGCAGGCTGGCACGCGCATCGGAATCGTTGCTGCTGAATGCATAACACCTTCTCAAAATTAGTATCCTAAGGTACCGATTCGTTGAATAAACAGAGCGAGAATCGACGTGATCCGGCGTCGCAAATGCGCGCAAGGCCTCGGCCTTGCTGTGCTTTACTGCTTGTCTCGCGCCGATTTCGCCCTATTTATTTTTCAACGAACTTGCAACTCAGTACACTAGACCATCATGATGATGAATGATTTTTCGACCCGCGCTGCCGCTTCGAGGTTCCTCGTGCGCTGGCAGAACGCCGATCCCTCGCGCGCCGACCAGCTTGCAGTGCTCGCCAGATTATCCCTGAGCCCTTCCGCGTTTGCGCAATTATTACAAAAAGAATCAGCGCCGGATTCATCCTCGTCGGCCTGCGCCGCATTACCGCTGCAACGGGCCATGCGCCGCCTGCGCAATCTGATTGTTTGCACGCTGATCTGGCGTGACTTGAACGGCCTTGCTGATCTGGACGAAGTCGTTAGCACGATGAGCGCCTTCGCCGATTTCGCGGTGCACACGCATCTCGCGGCATTGACCGCTGAACTGCAGGCGTTGCATGGCATTCCGATCGGCAACGAAAGTGGCACTCCGCAAGGGCTGATTGTACTGGGCATGGGCAAGCTGGGAGGCGGTGAGCTCAATGTGTCCTCCGATATCGACCTGATTTTTGTCTACGCTGAAGATGGCGAGACGCGCGCCACTGACGCTACGCAACGCAGCCTGTCGAACCATGAATTTTTCAATCGGCTTGGACGTCGCCTGATCGGCGATTTGTCAGAAATCACCGAAGACGGGTTCACGTTCCGCGTCGATATGGCGCTGCGGCCGAATGGTGTTTCGGGACCACTGGTGGCCAGCTTCAACACACTGGAACAATATCTGCTGGTGCAAGGACGCGAGTGGGAACGCTATGCCTGGGTCAAGGCGCGTGCGCTGTGCGGCGATCTGCATAGCATCGTTGCGCTGGACAACATCATTCGCCCGTTCGTATATCGACGCTATCTCGATTTCGGCTCGATCGATGCCATTCGCGGCATGCATCGACAAATTCGTGCAGAGGTAACGCGGGTTGAAGCACTACACCCGGAGCGCAGTAATAACGTCAAGCTCGGCCGCGGCGGGATTCGTGAAATCGAATTTCTGGTGCAGGTATTTCAGTTGATTCGCGGTGGCCGCGATGCCAGTCTGCGTGATCGCTCGACCCGAACCACGTTGGCAACGCTGGCACAAAAAAATTTGCTGCTGCCATCGATAGTGACGCAACTGCTGACTGCGTACACATTTTTGCGCAATCTTGAACATCGGCTGCAGTATCTGGACGATGCGCAAACCCATACCTTGCCTGCGAGAGAATCAGATCGGCTGCTAGTGGCGCAGATGATGGGCTATGCCGATGTTGCGACGCTGCTGCAGGAACTCGACGTGCAGCGCACGCTGGTCTCATCGCAATTCGATGCAATTTTTGCGGACCGCAATGAAGTAGGCCCAACCGGATTGATCGACGAATTAACCGCGCTATCTCAACCATCAACGCCGCTGTCAACCAGCGATCGACATGAGGCGATCCGCCAGCAACTTGGTCTGCTCGGATTTATTAATCCTGCTGGTGCGGCTGAACGACTTATCACCACCTGTCAGTCCGCCCGCTTGCAACGCTTGCCTGAACCAAGCCGCAAACGCTTGCTGTTGTTGATCGACGAGGCACTGCCGGTCGTCGCGCGAGGTGGCGAAGCGCAGTTGGTAACGCTAAATCGCTTGTTGAATTTTCTGGAAACAATCGCCAGTCGCGCAGCCTATCTGGCACTGTTGACCGAATATCCACAGGCGCTACGGCGCGTGATCCGTATGATGCAGGCCAGCCACTGGGCTGCGACGTATCTAAGCAAATATCCGCTGCTGCTGGACGAATTGCTCGACGATCGCACCTTGCATGCAACACCGGACTGGCATGCATTCGCCGCCGATGTACAGCGCCAACTCGACGCTACACCGGGTGACACCGAACGCCAGATGGACACGCTGCGCGAGATGCATCATGCGCAGACAATGCATTTGCTGGCGCAAGACCTTGAAGGGCATCTGCCGGTCGAGTCGCTGTCAGATCAGCTATCGACTCTGGCCGACGTGCTAGTGCAACTAACGCTGCAAGCCGTCTGGCAGACGCTGCCCAACCGCCACCGTGCCACACCGCTGTTTGCTGTAATTGCCTATGGCAAGCTCGGCGGTAAAGAGCTCGGCTACGCGCCGGATCTGGATATTATTTTTTTGTACGACGACGATCATACTGACGCGCCGGGGCTGTATGCGCGTCTGGCGCAACGCTTTATTTCGTGGATGACGACACCGACCTCGGCCGGGATTTTGTTCGATATCGATATTGCATTACGACCCGATGGTGCCAGTGGTTTGCTGGTGTCGACGATTGCTGCGTTCGAGAAATATCAGCGGCAGGCGGCTTGGAATTGGGAGCATCAGGCGCTGACGCGCGCCCGCTTCTGCGCCGGTGAGCCAGCAATCGGTACGCGCTTCGATGCATTGCGCGAAACGGTTCTACGGCAACCGCGCGTGCCTGCCGACCTGCGCCGCGACGTGCTGTCGATGCGTCGCAAGATGCTCGAAGCCCATCGCAGCAAGGCGCCGCTGTTCGATCTGAAACAGGAAAGCGGCGGCATGATCGATATCGAATTCATCGTGCAGTTTTTAATTTTGCTGCATGCATCCGTGCATCCGCAACTCGTTGCCGATATCGGCAATATCGCGTTGCTGCATCTGGCAGGTGAGCTACAGCTGATCGATGTCACTGCTGCCAGCGCCGTAGCCGATGCCTATCGCACCTACCGCAAGCTGCAGCACCAAGCGCGCTTGCAGGGCGAGGAGCGTACGCTGGTAGCTGTTGAACAAATTCATGTTCAGCGCGACGCCGTGCAGTCGCTGTGGCGCAGCGTATTTGCCTGAGTACCAAGTGCGCGCGTCAAAACCCGAACGGCCCGGCACACTAGTTGACCAATGATGCGCCGGTACGTTCAAGGCGCGGCAGAAAATAGCGATCGGTATCCAATGAAAACGCCACGCGGCCAACGCGCCCGGTGATCAGTTCGCGTTTTACAAAACCGATATAGCGGGAATCACGGCTGTCATCGCGACTATCGCCCAGCATTAAATATTCGCCCGGCGGCACCACTGCAGGCCCGAAATTACGCAAGACGTCGGCGCGTTCGGGCATCAGCATGATCGGCCGCTGACTGCCAAGAATTTGTTCATTCAAAACGACTTGCTTACCAGCGTAATCCGGCGATAAGCGTGCCGTGACAGCTGCCGCCGCATTGACATACGAGGCCGGCACGCCATTGAGATACAGGATGTCGTTACGCATTTCAACCCGATCGCCAGGCAATCCGATCAGGCGCTTGACCAGGCGCGTGCCGTCTTCCGGCGACGAGAAGGTGACGATGTCACCGCGCTTCGGATCGGCAAGATGCTTCAAAATGATATCGGTGAACGGTAGCCGCACATCGTACGCGAGCCGGTCGGCGATAATACGGTCCCCGATCAGCAGATTCGGATACATCGAACCCGATGGCACCGAATACCAGTCGGCGACGGCACTACGCACCAGGATCATGCCGACGATGAACAGCAGAAATCCCTTGTTATTGGCGAACATTTTGCGGATCGTGCGCATAATTTTTCCCGATTGGCTGGCGGTTGTCGGTGCCATTATGCGACAGCTTTTCAGGCGAGCGCTCGCGGTGTCTCAATTCTGTGGCAATGGCAGTACGGTTTTCCATCCAGATGCACGATGCGACCGGTTTGACGGACGTGAAGGACGTGAAGAGGGGTTACGCGTGTTCCGCAATTTGTGCTTTTTCAAACACGCACCGTAGTCTGAAACCAACATGTTTCGATATTTCGAGTAATATCGAAACATGTATCGAAATATACGTCTAACCCTGAAAACTTCTGCCGCCTTACTGTCGCTGTCTGCACTCGCCCACGAGTCACGTCTGGCTATTTTTCGTCTGCTGGTACAAGCCGGACCAGCCGGCCTGGCTGCCAGTAAAATTGCACAGCGATTGGATATACCGGCGTCATCGCTGTCGTTTCATTTAAAAGAACTAACCCATGCCAACCTCATCAGCGCAGCACCGCAGGGGCGCTCGATTATTTATGCCGCCGAGTTCGGCACGATGAACAATTTGTTGAGCTATCTCACCGACAACTGCTGCGGGGGCAATCCGTGCAGCCCGATTAGCGTTACTTCTGGCAGCAGGTCGCGATGACGCTTCCACGTAGGCTCGTTGCCGAAGCGCTTGGCACTGCCTTGCTACTGGCAATCGTGATCGGCTCCGGCATCATGGCCGAGCGGCTTGCAGGTGGCAATGTAGCGCTTGCACTACTCGCCAACACACTGGCAACCGGCACCGGATTACTGGCACTGATCTTATTGTTCGGCCCAATCTCGGGTGCCCATTTCAATCCGCTCGTGACAGTCGGTGCGCTCTGGTTCAGCCAGATCGATCGCGGTACGGCAGCATGGTATGTCGCAGCACAAGTGGCCGGCGCGATTGCCGGTGTGGCCGTTGCACACGGCATGTTTGATTTACCCTTGTTCAGCGCGTCGCACCACGCCCGCACCGGCCTCGCCCAATGGTGGAGCGAAGCAATCGCCACCTTTGGCCTGCTCGGCGTGATTATCGGTACCGCACGTTGCAATCCGGCCAGCACACCGTTTGCCGTCGCGGCGTGGATCATGGCGGTGTACTGGTTCACTGCGTCAACCTCGTTCGCCAATCCGGCAGTCACCTTGGCACGCGCGATGTCGGACAGTTTTGCTGGCATTCGACCGCAGGACGTCGGCGGCTTCGTAGTGGCGCAGCTGGTTGGTGCGGCCTGCGCAATGCCCCTATTTGATTGGCTGTATCGTCCCACCGTCAAGGAATCCCGATGAGCATCACGATTTATCACAATCCCGCTTGCGCAACGTCGCGCAACACGCTGGCGATGATTCGCAATTCTGGCGGTGAGCCGACTGTCATCGCCTATTTGATGCAGCCGCCAACGCGCGTCGAATTGCAGCATCTGATTCACGCTGCAGGCCTGAAAGTACGCGACGCACTGCGGCAAAAAGAGACGCCGTTCGATGAACTCCGTCTGGCCGAACCATCGCTTTCCGACGATGCGTTACTCGATGCGATGCTGCAGCATCCGATTCTGATCAACCGGCCGTTCGTCGTCACACCGCTGGGTGTACGACTGTGTCGCCCGTCTGAAATCGTTCTACAGATTTTGCCCGATGCGCGACGCACACCGTTCACAAAAGAAAACGGCCAGCGTGTGCTTGAGACTGTTGATCATGCGCACAAACCGGTGCGCCGATCATGATCGATCAACTCCCCAACATCGATGAAGTGCATCTCGCTGTGCCGACTGCTGTGCAGTTGCAACCCGCAAGCGTATCTACGCATCCACCGCGCATTTTGCTGCTATATGGCTCGCTGCGCGAACGTTCGTACAGCAAGCTGCTGACGCTTGAAGCAGAACGTCTTCTGCAACACTTCGGTGCCGAGACACGGGTCTTCGATCCGCACGGCTTGCCAATGGTCGACAGCGTCACGCCTGACCACCCCAAAGTGCAGGAACTGCGTGCGCTATCGCTATGGTCTGAAGGGCAGGTCTGGTGCAGTCCCGAGCGGCATGGCACGCTAACTGGCGTCTTCAAGTCGCAGATCGACTGGCTACCGCTAGAGGTCGGCGCGTTGCGTCCAACGCAGGGCCGTACGCTTGCGGTAATGCAAGTCTGCGGGGGTTCGCAGTCGTTCAATGCAGTCAATGCAATGCGCCTGCTCGGTCGCTGGATGCGGATGGTGACAATACCGAATCAATCGTCGGTAGCCAAGGCCTATCAAGAGTTTGATGAAGCTGGGCGGATGAAGCCATCCGATTTTTATGATCGCCTGACCGATGTGATGGAAGAATTGATCAAATTCACGCTGCTTGTCCGAGACCGATCCGACTATTTAACGAGTCGTTATAGTGAACGCAAGGCGTCTCCGTAAATTGCGGGAGCGCTCGCTTGAAAATAATTCACGTTATTTAACTTGCTTCAATTAATCTTTACAGCTACCTTACTTGTAAGCAAACGTATTCATGGCTTGATTCAACCCCGACTTAAGCCAGTACTCCGAATTCGCTATTGACGTCATTGCCCCAAACCGCGAGCGTACGTCTTTTATACCGGCCACATTGCCGTGATCGATGGTTTTTCAATCCCGAATCCGTTTTGTCGGCTCGGTATCGATGACCACTCACTCTTCTACTCATCATATAAGCCCGGCTCGTCGTCGGCGCTGTATGTATTTTTTCAGCGAGGGATATCATGGCAATCAGCAAACTGGTTATCGTTAACCGCAATATGGAACTGCACGAAGAACTGCGTAAGCTAATTACGCAAGTGCAGGCACAAATCGCATTGATTTCAGGGGACGGGCTCGAAAACTTTTGTAATCACAATGATCAGATCAAAAGTGATTATTTATGGTCGATGAGCGACACCACCGCGCGTGCACTCGCGCTGATCGACCGCGCCATGGATGCATGATGGGTGCCCCTATCGCCGCACAGCCAGATCACGTGGTCTGGCCAGGCGCTGAAAAAGTAGCCGTGCATTGGCACCCCACCGCGCAAATGCTGAGGCGACAACCAAATCAGCCACTGCAGCCAACCACGGCGCAATTCCAGCCGGACAAATTGTCCTGACGCCACAACAGGACCATGATGCACGTGGCAAAGCCGGTTTCTTTTTGAAACATGCCTGATTTCGCCCCCTCCTAACCAAGCGAGACTTGAATGACCGACAGCAAATTACCCCAAGGCCACGCCATCCTGATCGTCGATGATGATCGCTTGACCACCACACTGTTGTCCGCTGTCTTGACGTCAGCGGGCCACCAGGTTACCCAAGCCAGCTCCGGGCTAGATGCGTTGATGCTGGTCGGTCAACACGAGTTCGCGTTGGCGCTGTTGGACATCAACATGCCAGGTATGTCCGGTCTTGAACTCGGTCGTCAGCTCAAAGCCGAATCAACAGTGCCATTCATGTTTTTATCGGCAAACAAAGACGAGGCGACGGTCAAGCAGGGTGTCGACTACGGCGCAATCGGTTTTCTGGTCAAGCCGATCGATGCGGAAAGTCTACTTCCGGCGGTCACCGCCGCACTCGCACGTGCTGCTGACATCCGCGCATTACGTCGCTCCGAAGCCAACTTGACCTCCGCGCTGGCAGCCGGACGCGAAAACAGTATCGCGGTCGGTTTGCTGATGGCGCGTTATCACGTTAATCGCGATCAGGCATTTAGCGTGCTGCGCGAATTTGCCCGATCGAATCGGCGCAAGCTAAGCGAGGTTGCTTCGGAACTGCTCGATGCAGAAGAGCTCGATATCGCGTTTCGGAATTTGTTTGCGAAGCGCGGCAGCTAATCGCGCCAACGCATCACCAATTACCATTGGACCAAGCCCGGTTTTTTTTCAACATGAAGTCGTGCCTCGCTACCAGTCGACTCGTCGCAATCAAGGGACTCAATCCCAGAATCAATTGCGTCAATACATGGTCAGGCAAAACCCACAGCGACGCAGCTGGCGCCACCACGCCGGTTGCTGCGCTGATGAGCGGCGCGACCCACTGCGCCTCGGGTGTGATATCGAGCAGGACGTTACCTTCGCTGGTGGTGTGCAAAAAAATCTCACCGCCTTCACCCAATACAAAACAAACGCCTGCGCCCGGCGACGGCGTCGTGCCAACGAAACGTTGCAAGTCGCGGTTCAAATGGTCGATCCATGCTTCGATATCGAACGTTGTGTTCAGGGCATTCCAGATTCTGTCGTCCGCCTGCGAAGCCGCGTCGTCTTCCTGCAAGTCGTCCATGGTCTCATTCCTGTCTGTAGGGTACGCAACCAGATCGTCGCGCTGCAACCCTTGCAATGCACTCATAGTTTGTGATCTCGCGCTTGGTCATCATCGCGTCATACGCCCGATTTATGCTCTCGATGCGTTTTACTTGCGTCACTTTTTTGCACTGATGCCACAAGCACAGGCACTACCGTAGCTGGCGGTCGGGAAATATACCAGCACCAATGCTAACTTTTTGCGCGAAATAAAAACGCCCCGATATTGTCGGGGCGTTTTTTGTAAAAGCCAACTACCGCTTTTTAGTTGCGTATTATTTTGCAGACATCAGCGCCATCGTGGTGTCGAGCATGCGATTTGAAAAACCCCACTCATTGTCATACCACGACGAGACCTTGACCAACCGACCCGACACTTTGGTCAGCGTTGCATCGAAGTTGCTCGATGCCGGATTATGATTAAAGTCGACTGACACAAGCGGCTCGGTCTGATATGTCAAAATGCCTTTCAATGCGCCGTCGGAAGCACTCTTCATGATGGCGTTGACTTCATCGACCGTTGTGTCGCGTGCAGCGATGAACGACAGATCAACCAGCGACACATTGATGGTCGGCACGCGAATGGCAAAGCCATCAAGCTTGCCGTTCAATTCCGGTAGCACCAAACCGACTGCGCTTGCGGCACCGGTCTTGGTCGGAATCATGCTCTGCGTGGCTGAACGTGCCCGGCGCAAATCTTCGTGCATCACGTCGGTCAAGACCTGGTCGTTAGTGTACGAGTGTACGGTGGTCATCAAGCCATTAACCACGCCGATTGCATCGTTCAACGGCTTGACCAGAGGTGCCAGACAATTGGTGGTGCACGATGCATTCGAGATCACGGTGTCGGTCGATTTCAAGACATCATGATTGACGCCAAACACAATCGTCGCATCGACATCCTTGCCACCTGGTGCCGAGATAATGACTTTTTTCGCGCCACCTTTGAGATGGGCCGAGGCTTTCTCTTTGGTCGTAAAAAATCCTGTGCATTCGAGTACCACATCCACATTCAATTCACCCCATGGAATCTCGGCCGGATTGCGCTGGGCGAATACGCGAATCGGATCGCCATTAACGATCATCGTATTGCCTTCAACGGTCACGGTACCGGGGAATTTGCCGTGCGCGGTGTCATAGCGCGTTAAATGCGCATTCGAATTGGCGTCGCCAAGATCATTGATGGCAACGATCTGGATGTCATTGGATTTGCCGCCTTCGTAATGGGCGCGAAGGATGTTGCGGCCGATACGGCCATAGCCGTTGATGGCGACGCGAATGGTCATGCTGGATTCTCCCGGTGATAAAAAATTTACTGCGTTAGTAGCACGAAAATACGGTGGCAACTAAAAAAATAAATACAGTGGCGAACGGACCCAAAATAATACGGCAAACATGCGGGCAAATAGCGGCTCAGCTTCAATTCGCTCAACGGTAAGTTAATGCGGTTTGAAAATACTCAGATCGCGCCAGCCGTAGCCGACCTCCATCAAGTCCATCCCATCCCAATTGAAGCCCTGCTCGATCAACAATTCGGCCCCGAGTTTTTCATAAAACTGGCGCGCGATTTTATTTTTTGCAATGACCCATGCTAACAAGCCATTGGCACCCTGAACTTGATGTGTCGCAGCAACCAGGCGCACAAGACTATGTCCGATGCCGACGCGCTGAATATCCGGACGCAGATAAATCGCTGCCAGTTCAGCATTCAAGCCGAACCGTTCTTCGTCCAGCATTTTACCGGCGGCAAATCCGGCAACTTCGCCATCGCGCTCAGCAACAAACACCGATGTGGCCGGCGACGCTGCGGACAGCACGCGCCGCCACAGACTGGTACTTTCATCGACGTCCATCTGATCCAGATAAGTATCGGGAATAATGCCGCGATAGGTTGTGCGCCAGCTGTCGATACGTACTATCGCAATGCCTTCGGCGTCGTCAGGTGTCGCAGGCCGCAGCGAAATTGTTTCCATCGCGATCAGGCCAGCACACGCTGAGCAGCAGCAACCACATGCTCGACCGTGAAGCCGAAATGTTTGAACAACGCCGGCGCCGGTGCCGATTCGCCGAAGCTATCGATGCCAATGACCGCGCCATCCAGGCCGACATACTTGTGCCAGAAATCAGTCACGCCGGCTTCAGTGGCCACGCGCGGAATGCCTTTAGTCAGTACGCTGTTCTTGTACGCCGCATCCTGCCGATCAAATACGTCGGTGCTCGGCATTGAGACCACACGCGCTGCAATGCCCTGTGCCGCAAGCGCCTCAGCACCTTTCACGGCGAGTTCAATCTCTGAACCAGTCGCAATCAAAATGACCTTCGCATCAGCGGCATCTTTGAGCACATAGCCACCACGCGCAATGTCGGTAATCTGCTGCGCCGAGCGCTCTTGAAACGGTAAATTCTGCCTCGAAAAAATTAATGTGCTCGGACCGTTTTTACGCAGCACTGCTTGCTGCCACGCCACCGCTGACTCGACGGTATCGCACGGCCGCCAGTTGTCCAGATGCGGGATCAACCGAAGACTTGATACGTGCTCTACCGATTGATGGGTCGGGCCGTCTTCCCCCAATCCAATCGAATCGTGCGTGAAAACAAACAGCACGCGCACCTTCATCAAGGCAGCCATGCGCAAGGCGTTGCGGCTGTAATCGGAAAACGTCAGGAAGGTTGCACCGAACGGAATGAAACCGCCGTGCAGCGCAATCCCGTTCATGATCGCGCTCATGCCGAATTCACGCACACCGTAGTTGATGTGATTCCCCGCATGATCATGGCGCACTGCAATTGATTCTTTCCAGTTGGTCAGGTTCGATCCGGTCAGATCGGCTGAGCCGCCGAGGAATTCCGGCAGCGCTTGGGCGTAAGCCTGGATCGCGTTCTGGCTCGCCTTGCGCGTTGCGATGGTTTCTTTTTTCTCGACGCAAGCCGCGATGTAATTTTTTACCGTGGCGTCGAAGTTACCGGGTAACTCGCCTTTCATGCGACGCAGCAGCTCGCCTGCCTGTTGCGGGAAACGCTCGCTGTAGGCCGAAAAAAGTGCGTCCCATTTAGATTGACGAGCAGCACCGGCAGCCTTTGCATCCCACGCGGCATATACATCGGCAGGAATCTCAAACGGTGCCGAAGTCCAGCCAATCGTGACGCGCACCGCCGCGATTTCCTTGTCGCCAAGCGCAGCGCCGTGTACCTTGTCAGTGCCTTCCATGTTCGGCGAACCTTTGCCGATCACGGTCTTGCAGCAGATGAGGGTTGGCTTGTCGGACAGCTTTGCTGCAGCGATTGCCGCATCGACCGCTGCCACGTTATGGCCATCGATAGCGGGAATCACGTTCCAGCCATAGGCTTCAAAACGCTTTGGCGTGTCGTCACCGAACCAGCCTGCAACATGGCCGTCGATCGAAATGCCGTTATCGTCGTACAGCACGATCAGCTTCGACAAACGCAATACGCCAGCCAGTGAACAGGCTTCGTGCGAGATGCCTTCCATCAGACAACCGTCACCAACGAACGCATACGTATGGTGATCGACCACCTCGAAGCCACTTTGATTGAATTCTGCGGCCAACAATTTTTCAGCCAACGCCATGCCGACTGCATTGGTCAGGCCTTGGCCAAGTGGACCCGTTGTAGTTTCGATGCCGGGCGTAATGTCTACTTCCGGGTGGCCCGGCGTCTTTGAATGGAGCTGGCGAAAATTGCGGATTTCATCCATCGACAAATCGTAGCCGGTCAAATGCAGCAAGGCGTAATGCAACATCGAGCCGTGACCATTCGACACAACGAAGCGATCACGATTGATCCATTTTGGATTGGCAGGGTTGTGCTGATAGTGTTTCGACCACAGCGCCACTGCAATATCGGCCATTCCCATTGGCATGCCGGGGTGACCCGAATTGGCTTTTTGTACGGCATCCATCGCTAACGCGCGGATCGCGTTGGCCATATTCGTGGTGGTTTGCATGGAAATCATTATTATCGGACGAGTAAAGTTGCAGCAGGTGTGATCCGCTGAAAAAGGCGTTGAAAGCGGTCGGCATTGACCCTGATCAATCCGATATTTTAACAGACGAGTTGTGAGACGAGAAACCGCAAATCCCATTTTCCCGGTGACACGATGCACCTGTTCTCCGCAGCGAAGCTGGTGCAGAATCCAGGTTTCATCCCATTTCGTCTGCTGATTTCATGCCACGCTTTTATATTCCGCAGCCGCTCGCCATTGGTGACGTGCTCACCTTACCCGAGCAAGTTGCACATCATATCCATGTGCTGCGACTGCCATTGGGCACGACGCTCAGCCTGTTCGACGGCAGTGGCGATGATGCGATCGCCACGATCACCGCACTGGAAAAAAAGCGCGTAACGGTCGAGATCAAGATGCGGCAAAGCCGATCGGTCGAACTTCCCTACGCCATCACGCTGGCGCAGGCGCTGCCCGAAGCGGCAAAGATGGACTGGATTATCGAGAAGGCGGTCGAACTCGGTGTGGCCGGCATCGTGCCGTTGTCGGCACAGCGTTGCGTGGTACGCCTTTCCGCCGATCGCGCCGAAAAACGTGCGGCGCATTGGCAGGGCGTGATCATCGCGGCATCCGAACAAAGTGGCCGTAATCGCTTGGCGCACCTTGCACCGCTGGTCGATTTCACTAGCTGGATTGGTCAGCAAGATCTGCATCGCCGCATTTTGCTGACGCCACGCGCCGAACAATCGTTGGCAGACTGGTCGCGCCATCAACCGGCGCAGGCAGCCACGCTGCTGATTGGTCCAGAGGGAGGGTTCAGCCCGGACGAAGAGCGCAGCGCGATTCAGCATGGCGCGTTGCCATTGGCGATGGGGCCGCGGGTGCTGCGTACTGAAACTGCAGGGCTGGCCGCATTAGCGACACTGGTTGCGGCTTGGGGTGAAAGCTGACAAGCAAGCTGATCTCAAAGCCACCCTGCAAGCTTGCGCCGCAAGGAAATGCTACGCCATCCTCCTCACGGCTACCGGGCTGAGTCGAGACTAACCCGCGAATAGCGCTTGAAAGCATCTATAATCGAAGGCTTTGCGACTGAAGTAAATCCCGATGCAAAAGTTGATGCAAACGCAAAAACCAACGCCGACACAAACGCAGATACAGACGCCGATACAAATCCTGATGCACATGCCGACGCAAAACTCCACGCGCCCTCAAAAGCACGCCATAGCAACATGAAGGTTTTTCGCGGACTTCCCAATGCAGCCTCACGTGCACCGTGCGCACTCACTATCGGCAATTTCGACGGCGTACACCGCGGTCATCAGGCTTTGCTGGCGCGCGTGTCGGAGGCAGCCACACGGCTCGAGCTCGACTCTGCGGTCATGACCTTCGAGCCGCATCCGCGTGAATATTTTGCGCAACTGCAGGGCAATCCCTCACTTGCTCCCTCTCGCATCGCTAACCTGCGTGACAAATTACGCTCACTGGCAAGCTGCGGTATCGACCGCGTGATCGTTGAACATTTCAATGCGCACTTTGCGGCACTGTCGCCCGAGGCTTTTATTGACGATGTGCTGGTAGCAGGATTGCATGTCAAGTGGTTGATGGTCGGCGAAGATTTTTGTTTCGGTGCGCGCCGCGCTGGTAACGTGGCGATGCTAATTGAGGCCGGCAAGCGACACGGCTTCCATGTCGAGACACTGCCAGCGGTGCAGCACGATGGCAAGCGCATCTCATCGTCGGCAATTCGCGCTGCCTTGCGCGCAGGCGATTTTCCCGAAGCCGCACAAATGCTGGGCCATCCCTATGCAATTTCCGGCCACGTCATCCACGGTAAAAAACTCGGTCGCACGATCGGTTTTCCCACACTCAATCTCGCGGTCGCGCACAAGCATCCGGCGCTGTCAGGCATTTTTGTGGTGCAGGTGCACGGTCTAGCAGAGCAACCGCTACCAGCTGTCGCAAGCATCGGCGTGCGACCAACGGTCGACGATAGTGGCCGTGTATTACTCGAAACGCACTTATTCGATTTTGCAGGTGACTGCTACGGAAAACTGATTCAGGTCGAATTTTTGAAAAAATTGCGCGATGAAGAAAAATATGTCGATGTACCGACGCTAACTGCGGCAATCGCGCGCGATGCTGAAAACGCCCGCGGCTACTTCCGTCAAAAAGGCACGATGGCATTGTCTGCCACCGACCGAATTTGACGCTGCCATTGTCTGCACCTTCTGCATGGCGGTGTCAACATGCCATATCAAACTGATTATCGAATTCCACAGAACTGCAAAGATCACCATGTCAGAAAACGTAACGAACAAACCCAACAAGCAGGCCACGAAGGCCCCTGCAAAATATCCGGTCAACATGCCGGAGACGCCGTTCCCGATGCGCGGCGACCTGGCAAAACGCGAGCCGCAGTGGATCAAGAACTGGCAAGAAAAAAAGCTCTACGAGCGCATTCGCAAAGCGGCTAAAGGCCGTCCTTTATTCGTGCTGCATGACGGCCCACCGTATGCCAATGGTGATATTCACATCGGCCATGCGGTCAATAAGATTTTAAAAGACATGGTGGTCAAGTCACGCAATCTAGCGGGCTTCGACGCGCCGTATGTGCCAGGTTGGGATTGCCACGGCATGCCGATTGAAATTCAGATCGAAAAACAGTTCGGCAAAAGTCTGCCAACCGCCGAGGTGCTGGAAAAATCGCGGGCATATGCAACGGTGCAAATCGAACGTCAGAAGCAGGATTTCATTCGCCTCGGCGTACTCGGCGAATGGGATAACCCGTACACCACCATGAACTTCCGTAACGAAGCCGACGAGTTGCGCGCGCTCGGCATGATTTTGCAAAAAGGATTCGTCTACCGTGGCCTGAAACCAGTCAACTGGTGTTTCGATTGCGGCTCGGCGCTGGCCGAAGCCGAAGTCGAATATCAGGACAAGCGCGACCCCGCGATCGACGTTGGCTTTGCCTTTGCCGAACCAGAAAAAATCGCCACCGCATTTGGTCTCGCCACACTGCCGACCGAGAATGGCTACTGTGTGATTTGGACCACCACACCGTGGACGATTCCGGCCAATCAAGCCATGAATGTGCATCCGGAATTCGACTATGCGCTGGTGCAGACCGAGCGCAACGGCGCGCCACTTCTATTGATTCTCGCAGTCGATCTGGTAGATGATTGCCTGAAGCGCTATGGCATGACAGGCAGCGTCATCGCCACCTGCAAAGGTGCGGCGCTGTCGCTGATCGCATTCAAACATCCGATGCATGACAGTGATGTGGGTTATCAACGACTGTCACCGATTTATCTAGCCGAGTATGTCGCGCTCGACACGGGCACTGGCATCGTGCATTCGTCACCGGCCTACGGCATCGACGACTTTTTATCGTGTCGCGCGCACGGCATGAAAGACGACGACATGCTGAATCCGGTGATGGGCGATGGCCGCTATGCGTCGTGGCTACCTTTTTTTGGTGGCATGACGATTTGGGAAGCGTCCAAACCAATCTGCGGCAAGCTCGAAGAAGCGGGTGCGCTGTTCAAACTGGTGATGTTCGATCACAGCTACATGCACTGCTGGCGGCACAAGACGCCGATCATTTATCGCGCGACGTCACAGTGGTTTGCCGGCATGGATCGTATGCCAAATGATGGTACTTCAACGCTGCGCGAAACCGCACTGAAGGCAATCGATGCAACTGCGTTTTATCCGTCATGGGGAAAGGCGCGACTGCACGGCATGATCGCCAATCGTCCCGACTGGACGCTGTCGCGCCAGCGGCAATGGGGCGTGCCGATGGCGTTTTTCGTGCACAAGGAAACCGGTGAGTTGCATCCGCGCACATCAGAATTGCTGGAACAAATTGCGCAGCGCGTTGAGCAGATCGGTATCGAAGCGTGGCAGCGGCTCGACCCAAAAGAGCTGCTCGGTGACGACGCCGCGCATTACGTCAAAAACAAGGACACGCTCGACGTCTGGTTCGATTCCGGCAGCACGCATCAAACTGTATTGCGCGGCTCACATGCGGCGCAATCGCATTTTCCGGCGGACTTGTATCTGGAAGGCTCGGACCAGCATCGCGGCTGGTTTCACTCGTCGCTGCTGACCTCGTCGATGCTCAATGGCTGTGCGCCCTACAAGACCTTGCTAACACATGGCTTCGTGGTCGATGGCGATGGCAAAAAAATGTCGAAGTCGGTGGGTAACGTGGTCGCCCCGCAGAAGATTGTCGATTCGCTCGGTGCCGATATTTTGCGGCTATGGGTGGGTGCGACCGATTATTCGGGTGAGCTGTCGATCTCGGACGAAATTCTCAAACGCGTCACCGAAAGCTACCGCCGCATTCGCAATACGCTGCGCTTCTTGCTAGCGAATACGGCCGACTTCAATGCCAATGCAGATGCAATCGATGTCGCCGACATGCTCGAAATCGATCGCTATGCCGTCGCGCGCCTGGCGCAATTACAGACCGAAATTCTGGCGCATTACCACGCGTACGAATTCCAACCGGTGACCGCCAAACTGCAAATGTACTGCTCGGAAGATCTCGGCGGTTTTTATCTCGACGTGTTAAAAGATCGCTTGTACACAGCAGCGGTCGGATCCGCCGCGCGGCGCTCAGCACAAACCGCGATATGGCATATCACGCATGCCCTGCTGCGCTTGATGGCGCCGATCTTGTCGTTCACCGCCGAAGAAGCATGGGCTACTTTTGCCGATGCGTCGACCTTCGCCGCGAGCGACGAGACAATTTTTACGCAGACCAGTTATGCGGTACCGGTAGCGCATGATGCAGAAGCGCTGCTGGCTAAATACGCGCTACTACATGAGGTGCGTGCCGAAGTCGCCAAACAATTAGAGGCAGTGCGTATTGCTGATGGCATCGGTTCCTCGCTGCAGGCCGAGGTGGTAATTCGGGCCAGCGGAGATAAATACAACGTGCTCCACAGCCTTGCAGACGATCTGCGTTTTGTGTTGATCACATCGCAGGCGGTAGTCGAACAGGTCGAATCGGCAGATGCCGAAGCAATTACGGTAACACCATCGTCCGCACAAAAATGCGAGCGTTGCTGGCACTACCGCGCAGATGTCGGCAGCGATCCGGCACACGCCGACTTGTGCGGACGTTGCGTTGCCAATTTATATGGCAGCGGCGAAAAGCGGCATTTTGCCTGACCGTTTTGTGCCGTCATATTGGAACCGACTAACCTTCTGAACGAACCCACTATTCATGGCAAACAAAAATCGTTTTTCGTCTCGACCAAGTAGCGGTGTTGGTCCGTGGCTTGGCTTTGCGGCCATTATCATCCTCATCGATCAACTGACAAAAATCACCGCGTCTAAATTGCTGGCGTATGGCGACTCGCATGCGGTAACGTCATTTTTTAATATCGTCTTACTGCATAACAAAGGCGCGGCCTTCAGTTTTCTGGCAGCCGAATCGGGCTGGCAGCGGTATTTTTTTACTGGGCTGGGGATTGCCGCGGCGCTGTTCATGATTTATCTGTTGAAAAAAAATGCCGGTCAGCGTTTATTTTGCTGGGCGCTGTCGCTCATCCTCGGTGGTGCACTCGGCAACGTCATTGATCGCATCTTGTACGGCTATGTGATCGATTTTCTGGATGTGCATGTCGGCAGTTGGCACTGGCCGGCATTCAACGTGGCTGATAGCGCGATCTGTGTTGGTGCTGCGCTGTTTGTGCTCGATGAATTACGTCGCGTGAATCGCTAAGCCGCATCGCTGAGCTGCGTCGACCAACTTCATCGCTTAGCTGCATCGCTCAGCCTCTTCGCCAAATATAGGGAATCGACATGGACCTCGCCGGCAAAAAAATCGTTCTCGGACTCACCGGTGGTATCGCCTGCTACAAGTCAGCCGAACTGACGCGTGCGCTGATCAAGGCAGGCGCAACGGTACAAGTCGTGATGACCGAGGCAGCGACGCAGTTCATCACACCGATGACGATGCAGGCGTTGTCTGGCAATCCGGTCTATCTCGATCAATGGGATCGGCGCATCGACAATAATATGCCGCATATCGATTTGACGCGCGATGCCGATGCAATTTTAATTGCGCCGTGTTCGGCGGATTTCATGGCAAAGCTGGCGCATGGCACTTGCAACGATCTGCTGTCGACGTTGTGCGTGGCACGACCGCTGCTACTGCCGCTATTGATCGCGCCGGCGATGAATGTCGAGATGTGGCAAAACGCCGCGACCCAGCGTAATGCTCGGCAATTACGCGAAGACGGCATCGTGTTGCTGGGGCCGGATGCGGGTGAGCAGGCCTGCGGTGAAATCGGTATGGGCCGCATGATGGAGCCGGTGCATCTGCTGGAAGAAACCATCGCGCTGTTTCAAGTCAAATCGCTGCGCGGCAAGCAGGTGTTAATCACGGCAGGACCGACCTACGAGCCGATCGATCCGGTGCGCGGGATCACCAATTTATCGTCAGGACGGATGGGCTATGCACTGGCACGCGCAGCGCGCGAGGCGGGTGCGGATGTCACGCTAGTGTCAGGCCCGACTGCTCTGGCGACACCACTCGGTGTGCATCGCGTGAATGTGCAAACCGCGCAACAGATGTTCGATGTGGTGATGTCGCGTGCTGCGACCCAGGATGTATTCATCGCCGTAGCAGCCGTGGCCGATTGGCGCGTAACGAACGTCAGCGCGCAGAAGCTGAAAAAAACAGCTGACACTGCGCCACAGCTGGCCTTCAAACAGAATCCCGATATCCTCGCAGCGGTTGCTGCGCTACCTGAAAAACCGTATTGCGTCGGCTTTGCGGCGGAATCCGAACAGTTGCTGGCACACGGCAAAAGCAAGCGCGAGCGCAAAGGCATTCCGCTTTTAATTGGCAACATCGGCCACGAAACTTTCGGACTCGATGAAAACACATTGATTCTATTCGATGCACATGGCGAGGTTCACCTACCGCGCGCATCGAAACAATTTTTAGCACGACGATTGATTGCTGAAGTCAGCGCGCGTATTGCCGTCGCCTCTCCACTTGAAAAACCATGACGCTCAAAAAAATCGCGGTAAAAATTCTCGACCAACGCATGCGTGATCTGCTACCGGAATATGCGACGGCAGGCAGCGCTGGCCTCGATTTGCGGGCCTGTATCGATGCGCCACTGACGATCGCACCAGGGGCGACGGTACTGGTTCCAACCGGGCTGTCAATCCATATCGGCGACCCGGCATATGCCGCTATGATCTTGCCTCGCAGTGGCCTGGGGCACAAGCACGGCATCGTGCTCGGCAATCTGGTGGGCCTGATCGATTCGGATTATCAGGGGCCATTGATGGTCTCTACCTGGAATCGCAGTGACACCGGGTTCGTGTTGAATCCCCTCGACCGACTTGCGCAATTGGTCATCGTACCGGTCCTGCAAGTCGGCTTTGATATCGTCGACGATTTTGCCGAAAGCACGCGCGGTAACGGCGGCTTTGGCAGTACAGGAAAACAATGATGAACAAACCGATGCAAACTTCTTTCGACTCTGCGATTACTTCGCGCGATCGGTATCGCAACCCATGGCTGCTAATGGCTGTCGCAACCTTCCTCAGCGCGTGCGCAACACCACCATCGTCGAAATTACCAGATCCTGGAAAGACAACGGTGCAGGCGCAGCAAGCCACTCCGGCAGCGGCGTTATCGGCGGATGAAGAGGCCTTGCGCCAGTTGGTGGCTCTGCAAGATCGACTCGATCGTGTTGCTGCACCGCTGTTGGTGAACAACGCTGCACTGTGCCGGCACAACGCACGGCATCTTTTGGGATTCACTGCGAAGAATCGGTACTCGTATCCACCGGAATTTGCCGCTGCCGCGCAAAAGCAATTTAATCTGAACGAGCGCTTGCAGGTGACAGGTGTGCTCGCAGGAAGCGGCGCGGCGCGTGCGGGTGTGATGCCGGGCGATGGTCTCATTTCCGTTGAGGATAAACCGTTGCCGGAAGGTGAAAACGCCGAGCGTCAGGCGGCTGCCCTGCTCGCGCCTCTGGTCGGCAAGCGATCGCATGTGAAGCTGGCAATTATGCGTAACGGAGTCAACCAGTCGGTTGAAATTCCGCTGACAACTGCCTGTGCGTTTCGCGTGGAGCTAGGCAATACCGATGCTGTCAACACCTACGGCGATGGTCACCGGGTCCTGGTTACGCGCGGCATGATGCGTGTTGCGCAGTCGGATCAAGAGCTCGGTCTGGTGCTAGCGCGCGAAATGGCGCACGACATTCTCGGTCATGCAGTTCAACGTCACGATACGGCGACCATCGCCAGCGTCATCGACAACCTTATCCGCATCCATCCTGATCTCGGCATGGTGACCGGTCTTTCTGGCATCAAGCCCTATGCGCGGGACTTCGACGCATCGGCTGACCACCTCGGCATTTATCTGGCCGCACGCGCTGGCTACGCAACCGCCGATGCCAGCGCATTCTGGCAGCGTGTGGCCGAGAAAACACCGGCTAGTGTTGCCAATGGATTTACTGCGCTCCATCCGGCGACCAGTTATCGCATCGCCGCAATCGATCGCGCGGCGGGTGCGGTGCGCACAAAGCAAGCCGGCAACAAGCCACTGCTTCCCTAAACGACAGGCATAAAAAAACCGGATCGTTTTAATGATCCGGCTTTTTGAGCTGCTTTTTACGCTATCGCATGATGATCGAATTGCAGTTTATTCGACTTCAAGCGTTTCTTGCGGTGACTGCGGTGGCGTACTGTCACCCTCGGTGAAATCGAGCTTGATTTGCTCTTTTTCATCCAGATCAACCGTGACTTTACCTCCGCTAACCAGCTTGCCAAACAACAGTTCGTCGGCCAGTGCTTTGCGAATCATGTCCTGAATCAGACGCGCCATTGGACGCGCACCCATCAATGGATCAAAGCCTTTTTTGCCGAGGAACTTGCGCAGGTTTTCGGTGAAGATCGCCTCGACTTTTTTCTCATGCAATTGTTCTTCGAGCTGCATCAAGAACTTATCGACCACGCGCAGAATGATCTCTTCATTCAACGCACCGAAGCTGATAATCGAGTCGATACGGTTGCGGAATTCCGGTGTGAACATCCGCTTGATATCGGCCATTTCATCGCCGGCTTCTTTCTTCTCGGTGAAGCCAATTGAACGCTTCTGCAAACTCTCGGCGCCGGCATTGGTCGTCATCACAATAATCACATTGCGGAAGTCCGCCTTGCGACCATTGTTGTCGGTCAATGTGCCATGGTCCATTACCTGCAACAGGATATTGAAAATATCCGGATGCGCTTTTTCGATCTCATCGAGCAGCAAGACTGCATGCGGCTTCTTGGTAATCGCTTCGGTTAATAAACCGCCTTGATCGAAACCGACGTAGCCCGGTGGCGCACCGATCAAACGGCTGACCGCGTGACGCTCCATGTATTCCGACATATCGAAGCGAATCAATTCGATGCCAAGAATAAACGCAAGCTGCTTAGCCACCTCGGTTTTGCCGACACCCGTTGGGCCCGAGAAGAGGAACGAGCCAATTGGCTTGTCAGTCTTACCTAGACCGGCACGTGCCATCTTGATCGCGGATGCCAGCGCCTCGATCGCAGGCTCTTGACCAAACACGACATTCTTCAGATCGCGTTCGATGGTTTGCAATTTGGTGCGGTCATCCTGATTCACAGACTGCGGTGGAATGCGTGCGATCTTGGCGATGATGTCCTCGATCTCGGCTTTGCCAATCGTCTTTTTCTGCTTCGACTTCGGCAGAATGCGTTGCGCTGCGCCGGCCTCGTCGATCACATCGATGGCTTTGTCAGGCAAATGACGGTCGTTGATGAAACGCGCCGCCAACTCGGCTGCGGTTGTCAGTGCCGATGCCGAATACTTGATACCGTGGTGTTCTTCGAACCGCGATTTCAGTCCACGCAAAATCTGGATAGTCTGCTCGACCGTCGGCTCGTTCACATCAACCTTCTGAAAGCGCCGCGACAGTGCATGGTCTTTTTCGAACACGCCGCGGTACTCGGTAAACGTGGTCGCACCGATGCATTTGAGCTGACCGCTCGACAACGCTGGTTTCAGCAAATTCGATGCATCGAGTGTGCCGCCCGACGCTGCGCCCGCTCCGATGATGGTGTGAATTTCGTCAATGAACAGAATACCGTTAGGCGCATCCTTCAACTGCTTCAATACCGCCTTCAGACGCTGCTCGAAATCACCGCGATATTTGGTGCCGGCTAACAGCGCGCCCATGTCGAGTGAGTAGACAACTGCATTCTGCAATACTTCCGGCACTTCATTTTGCGTGATGCGCCATGCAAGGCCCTCGGCAATCGCCGTCTTGCCGACACCGGCTTCGCCAACCAGCAACGGATTATTTTTGCGACGACGGCACAGGGTTTGCACGACGCGCTCAAGTTCGGCTTCACGACCGATCAACGGATCGATCTTGCCTTCGGTCGCAAGCTTGTTCAGGTTCTGGGTGAACTGATCGAGCGCGCTTTCTTTTTGCTGGCCTTCGGACGGCGCTTCTTCGCCACCTTCCGGTGCCTTTTGCGGATCGGCCTGTTGATCCTTGCGTACGCCATGCGAGATAAAGTTCACCACATCGAGCCGGGTTACGCCCTGCTGATGCAGGTAGTACACCGCATGCGAATCTTTTTCACCGAATATGGCGACCAGCACATTGGCGCCAGTGACTTCTTTCTTTCCATTCGACGCCGACTGCACGTGCATGATCGCCCGTTGAATTACACGTTGGAATCCCAGCGTTGGCTGCGTGTCGACCTCGCTCGCACCGGGAACGGTGGGCGTGTTGTCAGCAATAAAATTAGTCAGCGTTTTTCGCAAGTCTTCAATATTGACCGCGCAGGCACGCAATACTTCTGCCGCCGACGGATTGTCGACCAGCGCCAGTAGTAGGTGCTCGACAGTAATGAATTCGTGCCGTGCTTGTCGTGCTTCAACAAACGCCATGTGCAAACTTACTTCCAGTTCCTGCGCAATCATGCTTCCTCCATC
>JAYTZV010000251.1:0-26410 GCA_043741695.1 Burkholderiales bacterium | reverse complement strand
CGATCAAGGCCTATCGCCTGCTCATCATTGATGAAATTGGCTACTTGCCGATGAACCGCGAACAGGCCAACCTGTTCTTCCAGGTGATCGCGGCACTGTATGAGCGTGGCAGCCTGATCGTCACCAGCAACCTGCCGTTCGGGCAATGGGATACGACGTTTGCACAGGACACCACCTTGACGGCAGCACTCCTGGACCGGCTGCTCCATCATGCCCATATCGTCCCGATCGCTGGAGACAGCTATCGGCTCAAACATCAACGTCATGCCGGGATGGTGCAACGGGAAAAAAACGATGGCGCAGCGTGATTGACGTCAATAGGAAAGCAGCAAACCGGTTACGGCCGGATAACGGGGTGTATCAGTTTTAAATCGCTGGCGGCATCAAAACTGTGTCAGTTTTGAATCGTTGTTGACATCAATGGGTTGGTCGCTATCGACAGGCTGGCTGTACTGCGGAGCAGGACCGCGCTGATGCGTTCGCGCGGGTTGCGCTGGCCCAAAGCAGCGTTGCCGGAATTGAGATCTAGAGATCTGCTGCGCTATCGGCTCCTGCGGCAACCAATCCCGCATTAGTCTTGCCGACATGTCTCCGAGCACAACTGCCCAACGGTGTCACGTTCGAATCCGACTGCACCGCGCGTGATGCGGTGCTGGTATCGACGGTGATCGAAACGCTGGGGCGCTGCGATGTTTCTCTCGATGCTAACGTGCGGGTGTACCTGCAACGCGATGCGGTTAATTTCCGCAAGAGCACCAACTGTATGGCCACGCTGGTGGAGCAGTCGATGGGCCGCGATCCGTTTGCACGGGCTATTTACGCTTTTCGCAACCGCCGCTGCGACCGCATCAAACTGCTCCTATATGACCGTACCGGTTCCTGGCGGTTGATGAAACGTTTGGAGCAGGACAGCTTCCCCTGGGCACGGCGCGCGCAAGGCGTGCTGTGACTAATTGCCGAGCAACTGCACTGGCAGCTTGAGGGCATTGACATCGAGGCGGTGCAGCGCCATCCGACACAGCAATATCGGCACGTCGACTAAGTAACACACGAGTGGCACCGGCTCCGGCGTTCGCGGTGGCGCGCTATTTTGCATTGCTATAATTTAACGTAAACCTGTTTGACGCATACAGTCGACATCGTTGCGGCCATGAACGAACCCGCCGCAATTCCCGACCTGCCGCTCAAGGTACAGGCCGATAAACGCGAACTCGAAGCACGCAATGCTTAAATGTCGATGCGGGCGCGCCATCTTCATGCACTACCTGAACGTTGGTCTCGTCACCATGGATGAGGGGCTGTGTCAGTAATGTCGCGTGCATGACCTGGTACAGGCTCTGCAAGTAATGCTCGACGGCGCCGATCATCCAGTGCTCCATGGTGCCACAGCCCAGATCGATGCCGGCGCACACAACCGGTGAGCTGATACCGTGTCGCTCGCATTGTCGGCAGCCGTATTTGATGCGCAGTGTTGCCAGGCCCAAAGTGTCGCCGGTGGGATGTGCAACTACTCGCTCACGTCCTCGCCAATCTGATGCAGCGCGCCCTAGCAGTAGGCGCAAATGCGCTGCTCTTCGGGAATGTCATGCTTACACTGCGCCGACCGGTCTCATCATCAGCGAGCCGTATCTTTCCGTATCGCTGCACGCACGCGATGTCGACCAATGTCTTCCTGACTTGCAAACTGGATCAGGAGACGTGGTCCGTGTCCCTAACTCGGACCTCGCATGACCGCCTTATTTGCCATCAATGTCGCACCGCTGATCACTGCCACCGTAATATTGATGCCGCAAGGATTCGATGATACGCCCGCACCGCTGACGAGTTAAGAAGGTAGCCCATCGCTAAACGCAGTAGCAATCAGAGTTTCTGGAGTCACTGCGCTGCTATAGGCACAACGCAGCTTGTTTGGCAGTCCGTTTCCTGTCAAGCGGCTCGAAGAATTACTGATGCGCCAAGTACGGATCACCGAAGCCAAGCCGTGCCATCACTTCTGTCTCCAGTGACTCCATCTCTTCGGCTTCGATATCGTTTTCATGATCGTAGCCTTGCGCATGAAGTACCCCGTGCACCACGAGATGCGCCGAATGCGCAATTAGCGTCTTGTTTTGTGTACTTGCTTCGGTTTGCAAAACGTCGGTACACAAAATCAGGTCGGCGCGCGTCATGTCTTGGAATTCGCCTTCCTGTTCACCTTCGTTGTAGGAAAACGTCAGCACATTGGTGGCGTAGTCTTTGCCGCGATAATCACGATTGAGTTCGCGGCCCTCAATTTCGTCAACAAAGCGAATCGTCAATTCAGCTGGGGCCAGCAGGCCCGCCTGCACCCATCGACGTATCAGTGGACGCGTGACGACAGAAGCAAGGCGCGAGTCCGGATATTGCACCGATAACGACAGCTTATTTTTTGATGGCATTGCGACGGGCCGGTGCGGCAGGTTTGATGGCAGTAGTAGAAGCGCTTTCATACGCATCAACAATGCGCGCCACCAGTGGATGACGTACCACGTCAGCGCTACTGAAGCGGGTGAACGCGATGCCGCGCACATCGCTCAATACTTCGATCGCATCGATCAGTCCGCTTTTCTGGCTGCGCTGCAAATCGATCTGCGTAACGTCACCGGTAATCACCGCCTTGCTGCCGAAGCCGATCCGCGTCAAAAACATTTTCATTTGCTCGGCGGTCGAATTTTGCGCTTCATCGAGAATCACGAACGCATGATTCAACGTGCGACCACGCATGTAGGCAAGCGGCGCAATTTCGATTGCCTGTTTCTCGAACATCTTTTGCGTGCGATCGAAGCCGAGCAAGTCATACAGCGCATCGTACAGCGGGCGCAAGTAAGGATCGACTTTTTGTGCAAGATCACCGGGTAAAAATCCTAGGCGCTCGCCAGCTTCAACGGCCGGGCGCGTGAGGATGATGCGTTTGACCGCATCGCGCTCCAGCGCATCAACCGCGCAGGCAACCGCAAGATAGGTTTTGCCAGTGCCAGCCGGTCCAACGCCAAATGCCACGTCGTGCTCAAAAATGGCCTTCAAATAAGCGATTTGATGCGGCGTGCGCCCACGTAGATCATGGCGCCGGGTTTTCAGTAACGGTCCATCGATTTCCGACGGATCGGATTCTTCCGGTTGGCTTTCGATAAGTTTACTGCTGCTTCTTTTTGCGGCACCGCGCAGCGGTTTTAGCGTCGCCGCAGGTACTTCGGCAAAGGCCATCCCGGCGCGCTGTTCAACGAGTGCAAGTTGTACATCTTCGATTGAGACAACCTTGTCGGCGCGTGCATAAAATTTTTCCAGCAATGCAGTCGCCCGTTCACCATTACTGCCGCCGACAATAAAGCGGTCGCCACGTCGAAAGATCGTGACATCAAGCGCTGCTGAAATTTGCCGCAGGTTTTCATCCATCGGCCCGCACAAATGCGCCAGCCGTTTGTTGTCAAGCGGTTCAGGAACGAAGTACTGCGGCTCGGTGGGTGTGCGGGTTTTCAAGCGATTTTTTCAGTGACGTTATCAAGATGAATGTGATCGGTGACGGTAACGAGATCGCCGCGCAGCGAATAAGCAAAACTTTGAGTAATTGACACATCGACCAGTTGCCCGATCAGACGCGCACCGTTGGCACCAGCATCGAAATTCACTACGCGATTATTTTCTGAACGACCCTGCATTTCGTTCGGATCTTTTTTCGATGGCCCTTCCACTAATACACGATAAGTAAGACCGACCATCTGTTCGCTGTAGCGTTTGGTATTGGTATCGATGACTGCCTGCAAACGTTGCAAGCGTGCCAGTTTGACTGCATGCGGCGTCTCGTCTTCCAGATTCGCAGCCGGTGTACCCGGACGCGGGCTGAAAATAAAACTGAAGCTGTTGTCGTAACCAACATCGTCGATCAGCTTCATCATCGCTTCAAAATCGGCATCGGTCTCACCGGGAAAACCGACAATGAAGTCGGAAGAGATCGCAATGTTCGGACGCACTTCGCGCAGCCGGCGAATAATTGATTTGTATTCCAGCGCTGTGTAGCCGCGCTTCATCGCCGTCAAAATGCGGTCTGATCCGTGCTGCGCTGGCAGGTATAAATGATCAACCAGCTTCGGCACTTTGGCATACGCATCAATCAGGCGCTGCGTAAATTCTTTAGGATGACTGGTAACGAAGCGAATACGTTCGATACCATCAATCTCGGCAATGTATTCGATCAGCAGCGCAAAATCAGCAATCTCACCATCTTCCATTTCACCGCGAAACGCATTGACGTTTTGTCCCAGCAGCGTGACCTCCTTGACGCCTTGCGCGGCCAGGCCTGCAACTTCAGACAGCACGTCTTCAAAGCGGCGCGATACTTCTTCACCGCGGGTATACGGCACCACGCAGTAACTGCAGTATTTGCTGCAGCCTTCCATGATCGACACGAACGCAGTTGCGCCATCAACTTTGGCCGGTGGCAGATGATCGAATTTTTCGATTTCAGGAAAACTGATATCGACCTGCGATTTGCCAGTGCTGCGGCGCATGTCGAGCATCGCAGGCAAGCGGTGCAAGGTTTGTGGGCCAAACACGAGATCGACATAGGGCGCACGTTTGATAATCGCCGCACCCTCCTGCGATGCGACGCAACCACCGACTCCGATCAGCATGTCAGGCTTCTTGAGCTTCAATTCGCGGATGCGACCGAGATCGCAAAAAACTTTTTCTTGTGCTTTCTCGCGCACCGAACAAGTGTTCAGCAGCACCACATCGGCGTCTTCAATCGTGTCGGTCTTGATCATGCCATTGGCAGCATTGAGCACATCGACCATCTTATCCGAGTCGTACTCGTTCATCTGGCAGCCGAAGGTTTTGATGAATACTTTTTTCTGCATTATTTAAACCAGTTCCAAAAACGTCGTGACGACGGCATCGCCGTTGCTTCCTCATCCGTCAGCACCCAGATGCGATCGATCGTGCTATCTGGATTTTCGGTATAAGCGATGCGATGAGAAGCTTCACCCAGTGCGTTGGGCACCACGGTCAAATTGTCGGTGCTCCAGATGCGTGCGCCGCTTGCCAGTGTGCGAGCCTTGCCATCAATCAGAACCTGGGTGTAATCAACAATTTGTACCATGCCGCTCTTTGCATTGGCAGGGAAAGGTCGCTCGAACGCCGAGGCAGCGGATGCGATCGCCATCAATGCGGCAGCAAGAATTAATTGGTGAAAGCGCATGGATTTCTCCGCGTGGAATTGGATGAGGAGCGCTGTGCGCTGGTGGCGGCACGTAGTTCGTATCGGGAGGTTGAAAGTGTATCACCAAGTGCGCAACATCCTTGATGCGGGTTGCGTCGAGCTTCGCATCGAGGCTGCGTTAAGTCGGCATCAGGCTTGGGCAAGACGGCAGAACATTAGCGGTAACGCGCGTGACTCGTGCGACCAAGAGCAAGCTGTCCCGCCAAGATTACTTCACAAACTGTTCATTCCCGACCATGCCGATTTTTGTCAGGCCCAAGCGCTGCGCCGATGCCATCACTGCCGCCACCGATTTATAAGCCACCAATTTGTTCGGTCGCAGATGCACTTCCGGCTGCGTCGGCTGCGTAACAACCATCTGCATTTTAGCTTCAAGTGCGGCACGATCGGGCACCACCACGCCGTCCCACAACACGGTCCCATCAGCGGTCACATCCACGTTGACTATGACCGGCGGCGCCAGTGGCGGCGGTGGATTCCCCGCCGGCATATTCAGATTAATCGCGTGATTCTGAATCGGAATCGTGATGATCAACATGATGATCAACACCAGCATCACGTCGATTAACGGCGTCATGTTCATCTCGATCATCGGTTCATCATCGCGACTATCTGCGAGAAAATTCATGGCCATCGATGCAGTCCTTTTTTATGTCTAACAACGCTGACTTCAATTTCAACCGCCACGCGCCGCAGGCTCGGTAATAAAACCAACCCTCTGGATACCGGCACGCTGCGCTGCCACAATTACCCTACCGATGTATTCATACTGCGCGTCCTGGTCACCACGAATATGTAATTCAGGTTGCGGAGTCATGACTGCAACCGTCTTCAGCCGCGCCACTAAATCCGCTTCATCTACAATCGCTTTTTCATTCCAGAACACGCGCCCCGCCTTGTTCACCGCCAGATTAATATTGTCCGGCTTGGTCACATATGGCTTGTTGATTTCATTCGGTAGCTTCACCGGTATCGTGTGCGTGACTACCGGAATCGTGATCAAAAAAATGATCAGCAGTACCAGCATCACGTCGACTAACGGCGTGGTGTTGATGGTAGCGATCACTTCATCTTCATCGCTGTCGGGCGAGCCAAGAGACATCGCCATTGCTTACCCCTTGCTGCTGGCAGTCGACATCGCACCCGACAACAATACCGAATGCAGGTCGGAACTGAACGAGCGAATATTTTCCATCGCCAGCTTGTTGCGGCGAACCAGAAAGTTGTAGCCCAACACGGCCGGTACCGCGACGCCCAAACCAATCGCAGTCATGATCAGGGCCTCACCAACTGGCCCCGCCACTTTGTCGATCGACGCCTGACCCGCGATACCGATCGCAGTCAGTGCGTTGTAAATGCCCCAGACGGTACCGAACAAACCAACGAACGGCGCAGTTGATCCGACTGTGGCCAGCAACGCGAGGCCATCCTGCAAACGACTCTGTACTTTTTCTACTGCGCGCTGAATCGACATCGTGACCCAGGTATTGAGATCGATATGTTCGAGCAGCGCGCCGTCGTTATGCACAGTCGACTTGATGCCGGTCTCGGCAATGAAGCGATACGGGCTGCCATCTTTCAGACTGGCGACACCGGCCTGCACCGAGCTGGCCTGCCAGAATTTTTTGTTCGCATCGGTGGCCTGACCGCCGAGTTTAGTTTGCTCGATCAGTTTGGTGATAATGATGTACCAGCTGCTCATCGACATCAGCACCAGAATCACCAGCGTGCCGCGGGCGACCAGATCGCCGCCTTTCCAGAGCGCGTCAAGGCCGTAAGGGTTATCGATTTTTTCTGCCGCATGTGCAGCAGTTGTTGCGCCAGCAGGAGGCGTTGATGCGGCCTGCGTGGCAGATGCGGTACTTGGTGCTGAGCCGGTTTCGGCAATAGCAGCAGGCGTATCAGCGGCAATCGCAGTCAGCGGTGCCAGCACTCCGGCAACCGGGGTAATCGATATCAGCAGCGCTGCAGCAGCGGCAGATACCCGGGTAATTAACGACATGCTTCCTCCAGATTAAACAAGACAAATAAGGCGTTGATACTGAAAAAAATTTGTGCAGCTATTACTGTGTTTCAAGTCTGCCGCATCGAGCCAATGACGGCAGCGACTCTGCGTGACGGGTATTGCCATTCAATTTACCTATCAAAGCGATTCAGCAAACTAACTCGCTATTACTAATTATCCAGCTTCCACACATACTCCACCGAAAACGTCGACTGCACCGGCTTGCCATCCTGCGTGCCGGGATTGAACTTGCAGCGACTCAAACCAGACACTGCAGCGCGATCGAGGCTTCGCGAACCGCTTGATTTCTTTACCTTCGCATCGACCAGCTCACCGCTCGGCCCGACCACGAATTCAACACGCGTAACACCAGTCTCTTCGGCTACCAATGAGGCCCGCGGATATTCAGGCTTGCAACTATTTAAATCGTTAATGCCTGCCACCCGCACTGGTGGCGCAGCCGCGGGAGCCGGCGGAGCTGGTGGTGCAGGCGGAACAGGTGGCGCCGGCCGCGGCGGTTCTGGTGTCGGCGGCGCGGCATTGGTTACCGCAGCAATTGGTGTAGGCGGTGGTGGCGCACTGACTTTCGTCTCCGGCGGCGGCACAAACGGTGGTGGCGGTGCAGCGACCTTTGGCGCACGCGGCGGCGGTTTGATTGCAGGCGGAGGTGGTGGTGGTGGTGGCGGCTTGAGCGGTTCAATGATCTCTGCCACCAGTTCCGGCACAATCACATGTGCTGCCTTGCGGGCCAATCCGGATATCAGTGCGTAAATAATCAACACATGCACAATGATAACGACCGCGAAGCCACCAAATTTTTGTGCGGGAGTTTTTGTATTCTCCGAAAAATCCATCCGTGAAGTCCTAGGTTGCAGCGCGCTGGAGTGCACAGACCGGCGGGCAGTGTGGCCTGTTGATGTTTCTGCAATGTGTTGGGGCCGACCGAATTATACCCATGTGCTTTTGAAATTCCATGAGCGACGCACGGCCGAAAAGCAAGCAGGCCGTCACTTTGGTAACGAGGAGTGATAAAAGATGTGTTCTTTATTTAATCGTTGGCCAAAAAACGGATGATCACAATATCCGGCCAACTCATTGCTATGATGTTGGTGGATTAGTACCAAACCCGATTTGTAACCCTGTTCGAGGAAACATCGATCGATGAAGCGCGTGGCCCTTGTCATTTTCATGCAGGTGATGCTGATCGCAGCGCACGTCGAAGCGCGCGCCGCCAACCACGGGGCCGATCCCGCCAAAGTCATTCGCATGGCCTTTGATGCCGGTGATGATGGCTTTGATATGGTGCATACCCAAAGCCTCTATTCCGGTTACGTTGCCGAAGCGATTTTTGAAACGCTGCTGACCTACGATTACCTTGCCAGCCCCGCGCGCTTGGTTCCCAAAACCGCCGAGGCCATGCCGGTTATCACGGACGACGGAACGACCTACACGTTTCGCCTCAAAAAAGGCATCACTTTTAGTGAAGATCCGGCCTTCAACGGTAAGCCGCGCGAACTGATCGCCGCCGACTATGCGTATGCATTCAAGCGGTTGCTCGACCCGGCCAATCGTTCGCCGTCGGCGGGATTTTTGGATGGCAAAATTGTCGGCATGAATGAGCTGGTTGCCGACGCAAAAAAAACGGGACGCTTGAATTACGATGCGCCGGTAGCAGGCTTGACCACCCCCGACCGCTACACACTGCAAATCAAGCTGACCGCACGTGACTATAATTTTCCGTACGTGATTGCATACAGTGCACTGGCTGGTGTTGCGCGCGAGGTTATCGACAAATACGGCACCGAGGCCGGTCAGCATCCGGTTGGCACCGGTGCGTACAAGCTTGCAACTTATGTCCCGCGCAGCAAAATCGTATTGGTCGCCAATCCGGTCTATCGCGGCTTCGTGTGGGACTTCGTCCCCTCGGCCGACCCAATGGATCAAGCGCTGCTGCGCGACATGAAAGGCAAGCAGATGCCGCAAGTCGGCCGCATCGAAATCAGCGTTATCGAAGAACAGCAGTCGCGCTGGCTCGCATTTCAAGACATGCAGATCGACATCGACACGCTGCCGCAACTGGCCGCGCGCATGGCGTTGGAGGGCGATCACTTGAAGCCCGAATTTGCGTCGCAAGGAATCCGCCTCCAACGCTTGATCGATCCCGGTGTGACCTATACGTTTTTCAACATGCGTGACCCGCTGGTGGGTGGTACCGGCCTGGAGAAAGTCGCGTTGCGCCGAGCGATTGCAATGGCCTACAACATCAGAGAAGAAATTGCGATTGTGCGACAAGGCCAGGCTGCGATCGCACAAATGATCGTTCCACCCGGCGTGGTTGGCTACGATCCGTCGTATCGCTCAAGCATTGGTTACGACCCTGATCTTGCCAATCAATTGCTCGATCGATTCGGCTACAAACGCGGTGCAGACGGCTATCGCAACCAGCCCGATGGCAAGTCGCTGACGCTAAAAATTCATCGCGAAGCCAACGCCACATCGCAAGAAATTGCTGAATTGTGGAAGCACGATCTCGATAAAATCGGCATCCGCGCTGCGTCGCCAACCAGTAATTTTTCCGATAATTTAAAAGCCGCCACCAACTGCGAATTGATGATGTGGGGCGGTGCATGGACTGCAGATTTTCCGGAAGGCGAAAACTTTTTGCAGCTGCTGTACGGCCCGAATGCCAATCGCGGCAACAATGGTTGCTATGCCTCTCCCGCATACGACGCGCTGTACAAAAAAGCGCTCGCACTGCCCACCGGCCCTGAACGCCTGGCTCTGTATGCGCAGATGAACCGACAGATGGAGGCCGATACGGCATGGATGCTCGGCGTGACCCGCATCCGTAATGTTATTTCGCGGCCGTGGGTGTTGGGATTCAAAAAACATCCGATCATGCACGGCACCTGGGAATACATGGATGTCGTCAAACATTGAAAGCAAACATTGAAAGCAAACGCAATGCATTGTGATCACAGGAAAGGCGCGGCTCGATGACGCGCAATGGTTTGCGCAGGCTGCTCGGTGTGTGCATGCTGGCGCTGTCGGCGTTTGGTGCAAATATCGCACCTGCCGCCTCTTCAGCCGATCCGCAAAAGGTATTGCGCTTCGTTTTTCCAGCGGCTGAAACCGGATTCGATCCCGCCACCGCACGTGATTTGTATTCCGCGGTGGTGATGCAATCGATATTCGAGACGCTCTACACCTATGATTATCTGGCACGTCCGGCCAAGCTGGTACCACTCACTGCCGAGGGCATGCCCGAGGTAACTGACGGTGGCAAAACCTACACGCTGCATTTAAAAAAAGGGATTTATTTTTATCCTGACGCTGCTTTTCATGGCAAGCGCCGTGAGCTGACGATGCAGGATTATGTGTACGCGTTTCGTCGATTGTTCGATCCCAAACTTGCCTCCCCGCACACGTGGCTGTTCGAAGGCAAAGTCGTCGGACTCGATGCACTCGCAGCGCAGGCAAAAAAAACCGGCATGTTCGATTACGACAGCCCGGTAGCGGGCCTGGAACTCATCGACAAATACACGCTGCGCATCCACCTGACCCAACCCGATTTCAACCTCGGCATGATTCTCGCGCATGAGCCGAGCAGTGCCGTCGCCCGCGAAGTGGTTGAAGCGTATCGCGACAGCGCCGGTCAGGTGATGGCCAATCCGGTCGGAACCGGGCCCTACCATCTGGCGCAATGGGTGCGTTCATCACGCATTGTGCTCGACGCCAGCCCTGACTGGCGTGGTCTTGTCTGGGATTTCAAGCCCGGCAATGAACCGGAAGATCAGCAGATCGTCGCGCAGATGAAAGGCAAAAAACTGCCGCAGATCGGTCGCATCGATATCGCTGTGATGATTGAAGATCAGTCGCGCTTGCTGGCATTTCAAAATGACGAAGTCGATTTGTTTGAATTGCAGGGGCCGCTCGCACCGCAGATGCTATTGAATGGGAAACTGAAACCCGAGATCGCGCAAAAAGGTATTCACCTGTCGCGCATCGTTGATCCGGAAACGGCGTACGTCTACTGGAATATGCAAGATTCGATTGCCGGTGGCACCACAAAAGAAAAAATCGCATTGCGCCGCGCGATTGCGATGGCCCATAACGTTGATGAAGAAATTCGCCTGATCTTGAACGGTGAGGCTACCGCATTGCAGTATCCGATTCCACCTGGCGTGGTCGGGCATGATCCGGCCTACCGCAGTTCGATCCAATACGACCTGCCCGCTGCAAACGCATTGCTCGACAAGTTTGGCTATAAAAAAGGCAGCGACGGTTTCCGCACGCTGCCAAACGGTCAGCCGCTGACGATCAAATTCACCGCACGCAACGACAGTACCGGCCAGCAGCAAGCCGAGTTCTGGCGACGCACGTACAACAGCATCGGCATTCGCATGGCTGGTGACATCCGTCCTTTTCCCGAAATGATCAAGGCTGAAAAAAGCTGCCAGCTGCAAAGCCGCATGGCGGCGTGGATTGCCGATTATCCTGATGGCGATAATTTCATGCAGCTGTATTTCGGTCCCAACAAAGGCCAGAACAATAATGGCTGCGTGACGATCCCTGAGTACGACGCGTTGTATCGCGCCTCGCAAAAACTGCCGGACGGCGCAGAGCGTGATCTGCTGTATCACAAGATGGCGCGCATCATGGAGCGCTATTCGGCGCAGCGGATGACCTTTGCACGCAACCGCAACATGGTGTCGCAACCGCGCGTGATCGGTTTCAAGAAGCATCCGATTTTGCATGCGGAGTGGCTGTACTTCGATATCGAAAAACGCTCAGCCAAGTGAATAAAAACTCCGACAAGGAATCACGATGACTTCCTATCTACTGCGCCGCTTGTGGCAAATGCTGCCCACCATGCTCGGCGTGATCTTATTGGTGTTCATCTTGTTCAACTGGGTAGGCGGTGATCCCGCGTATATCCTCGCCGGCAAGATGTCGAACAAGGAGCAGATCGCCAATATTCGTACGCAGCTTGGCATCGATCAGCCGTTTTATATCCAGCTGTGGATCTTTATCAAGCAAATCGTGACGTTCGATTTTGGTAGTAGCTGGAGCACCGGAGAAACCGTATCGCATGTGATCAGCTCGCGCCTCGGTCCATCGCTGACGATATTGATTCCTCTGACGATTCTTGAAACATTGATTGCAGTCGGGCTCGCACTGGCGATTGCGTTTGTACGCGGCTCGTTCACCGATCGCGCGGTGATGGTGGCATGCACGGTGGGTATGTCGATCAGCATTCTGGTCTACATCATCGTGTTCCAGTATTTTTTCGCTTACAAGCTTGGACTCTTTCCGGTGCAGGGATGGGGCGACAATTTTTTCGATAACTTGTTTCGGTATGCGCTGCTGCCGATTTTGATTGGTCTGGCAGTGAGTGTCGCACCGAGTCTGCGCTTGTTCCGCACCTTCGTACTCGATGAAGTCAATCAGGATTACGTGCGCACGGCGCGCGCGAAAGGCGTGTCCGAGCGGCGCATCTTGTGGGTGCATGTGTTGCGCAATGCGGCGATTCCGATTCTCACTCACGTGATGTCGAACTTGCCGGCCTTGCTGATCGGCGCATTTCTAATCGAGCGATTTTTTTCAATTCCGGGCATTGGCCGTGAAGTGATTCTGGCGGTTGAGCGCAGTGATTTCCCGGTCATCAAAGCGATTACCGTGTATGTCGCAGCGGCGACGATGTTTTTCAATTTGCTAACCGACCTGCTGTATCAGGCTGTCGATCCGCGTGTGCAACTGAAGTAGGAAAGCATGATGGCATCAGCAACTGCGCAACACTCACCGGGATTGTGGGCACTCGCATGGCGTCGCTTGCGCACCGATCGTGCGGCGATGATCGCGTTGATGATTGTGGCGGCGTATTTGCTCACGCTACTGCTATCGGCAACCGGTCTGGTCGCATCAGACTGGGCCGATGAAGTTGGCGTCAATTACGCGCCACCGGGGTTTGTCGGTACGCAGTCTGCCAGCGAACGCGGCGCAGCCCCCGCTATCGTGCGGCAAGAAGCGCCACCGGAAAATCCGCTCGATCCATTGAAAGATATTTTGCGCGAGCTGCGTACACAAACCTCGCTCTCTGCTAATGCTGTTGCCGTCGACGACTACGGCATCGCTGATCCGATCGGCAAAGAGCTTGCCGAGGTGCGCGCCGAGTTAGCCAAGACCGGCAGCAAAACCGCTGCGGTACGCAAAGAAACGCTACCGTTCGGTGGCGACAAATGGGGTCACGATATAGTGAAAAAAACCATCAAGGGTGCCGAGACCTCGATCGTCGTCGGGCTGGTCGCGGCAGTGCTGGCGACTTTTTTAGGAACGATTTTCGGTGCGATATCGGGCTACTTTGGTGGCAAGATTGATGACTTGTTCAACTGGTTTTACAGTATTTTTACCTCCGTGCCTTACCTATTGCTAGTGCTCGCGGTAGCCGCCGTGCTGCAGCAAAAAGGCGTGCTGACGATCGTGCTGATTCTCGGGCTGACCGGCTGGACCGGCACCTATCGCCTGATCCGTGCTGAATATCTGAAACACAAGACGCGCGAATATGTCTGGGCTGCGGACGCGATCGGTGCCTCGCATTGGCGACGAATATTTGTACATATTTTCCCCAACGTCAGTCATGTCGCGCTGGTGCAGGTCTCGATTCTGGTGGTCGGCTTCATCAAGTCGGAAGTGATTTTGAGTTTCCTTGGTTTCGGTGTGCCGGTCGGAACCGTATCGTGGGGCAGTATGTTAAATGAAGCGCAGAACGAACTGATTCTCGGCAAGTGGTGGCAGTTGGTGGCAGCGAGCGTGGCGATGGCGCTATTGGTGACCGCGTTTTCGCTATTCACCGACGCGCTGCGTGATGCACTTGATCCGAAGCTAAAATAGGAAAGCGCGATGACCACATCTACTTCGTCGGCAAACCCAACCGCATCAACTACCTTGCTATCGGTACAAAATTTGCGCGTTGGTTTTCGCACCGACAAGACCCACAGCGTCGATGCCGTCAAAGGCATTTCATTTGCCATCCCCCGCAATGCTACCGTCGCGCTGGTTGGCGAATCCGGCAGTGGCAAGTCGGTTAGTGCGCTGGCAGTGATGGGACTGCTGTCAACTGATAGCGCAGTGATCGATACTGCGAGCCGCATCGAATTTGAGGGTCGCAATGTGCTTGGGCTATCACTGTCCGCACGCCGTGCGCTGTGCGGCAAAAATATCTCGATGATTTTTCAGGAGCCGATGACGTCGTTGAATCCGGTCTTCTCGGTCGGCTTTCAAATTGCTGAAGTGCTGAAGCTGCACATGGGAATGGATAGCAAGGCGGCGCGTCAACGCACGTTGGCCTTGCTGGCCGAGGTCGGTATTCCCATACCCGAGACGCGTATCGATGCGTATCCAAGTCAGCTTTCCGGCGGCCAGCAGCAGCGCGTGATGATTGCAATGGCAATCGCTTGTGAACCCAAATTACTGATCGCCGATGAGCCAACGACCGCGCTCGATGTGACGATTCAAAAGCAGATCATCGATTTGCTCGATGACTTACGCAAGCGGCGACAGATGTCGGTACTGTTCATCACGCATGATCTCGCGCTAGTCGGTGAGATTGCAGATGCCGTCATCGTCATGCGCAGTGGCGAAATTCGCGAGCAGGGCACGACCCGACAAATTTTCGACGCGCCGCAAGACCCGTACACCAAGGCATTGCTGCAATGCCGACCATCGCTTGATTCGCGTCCGATGCGCTTGCCGGTGATTGCCGATTACATGGACGGTGATGGCACGCCGCCCGACTTGACCGAGCAGCGCACACGCGGCTTGAACGGCTCGGAAAATATCGTGCTCGATGTACGCAATCTGGGCAAAAGTTTTTACAGCAGGTCGGGGTTGTTTGGGCGATCTGAATTCAAGGCCGTCAACGATGTGTCGTTCAAACTGGCACGGGGCAAGACGCTCGGCGTAGTCGGTGAATCCGGTTCGGGCAAGACCACCGTTGGTTTGACGCTGTTGCGCTTGCATCAGGCGACAACAGGTCAGGCGCTGTTCGATGGCAAAGATATTCTGGCGATGTCGAATATCGAGTTCATGGCCTACAAGCGGCGCATTCAAATCATTTTTCAAAATCCGTATGCGTCGCTTAATCCACGCTTTACGGTCGGGCAGATTTTGCTGGAGCCGCTGCGTATTCATGCGATCGGGCGCGACGATGCCGAGCGCACTGATCGTGCATTAAATCTTCTGAAAAAAGTGGGTTTGCCGGAAGCGGCATTGCATCGCTATCCGCATGAATTTTCAGGTGGTCAGCGTCAGCGCATCGCGATTGCGCGATGTCTAACGATGCAGCCGGAGGTATTGGTCTGCGATGAATCAGTCAGCGCGCTCGATGTATCGGTGCAGGCGCAGGTGCTGAATTTGCTGCAGGATTTGCAGGAAGAATTTGGCCTAAGTTATATTTTCATTTCACACGATCTGGCGGTCGTTAAATACATTGCCGATCAGGTGATGGTGATGCATCAGGGTAGTGTGGTCGAGATGGCGAATTCAGACGAGCTCTACCGCAATCCGCAGCATGCTTATACGCGCACCTTGCTCAGCGCGATTCCGAAAGGACTGGCGCATCGAGCCTGACAGTACCGTGCCGATCGCGCGCTTTCCCTGCCTGGCCTAGCCTAGTCGTTTGCGGCAAGTGTTTGCTGGCGTAACGCAGTAATTGCCCGGTCACTTTCCGTTAACGCCTGGCGTGCGTCGCGAATCGTTGATTTATCAAGTGCTTTCTTCGATGCGGGTAAATCACGATGGGTCCACGATGTCTCGCGAATTTGTCCACGGTCGCCAGACGCAATCGCGCTTTTTTTAAACTGTGCTGGAGAAGCAGCAGACATGGCGGCACTGTGTGTGATGACGCCAAGCGCGACCGCATCGCCGCAGGAAGTGTCGGAATAAACGATCAATGCGTCGGTATCCATGCACTTGGTAATTTCTGCGTGGGCCAGCGATGCGACAAAAAGGCACGCAACCGCTGCGCCAATGCGTGATGTTGAAAGTTCAATAGTGCGTGGAAACATATTTGCCTTGTGACTTGGGACCGACCGGATATACGATGCTGCGCATTCAAGTCGCCACGGTTTGGTATCTCTGGATCATGCAGGTTTTATAACGAAAGTTCTGTTCGGCATCAAGCGCAAGAAATAACCTTTTTAACAACGACGATGGCGGGTGCGGTGCGATCGTCTAAAAAAATAAAATACTGGCCGCGTAGCGAGCCAGGCGCTGTGGTGGTTATAAACTGCTGTCCGCGACCGATACGCGCTATGGCGATGAAGTTCGGTAGCTCGTCTAAATGGGCCACTGGACTAAGCTGCTCTACGGTCTGCCTATTAGAATAAATTAAATAGGGCGCTCGTTAGAAAATTCAGACCGATCACGACGACCGGAATGCCTGCAATCAGGGCGACGCCGTAGATCAAATTTTCGTAACGCTCGGGAATGTGGGGCGTCGTGAGAGCCGATGATCGAAAAGATGCAGTTTCATGGTTTCTCTCCCATTGTTAATGAAGGGTCGATGTGTACAACAAATTCAGCATAGGAAGGATCGCTCAAGGTGCAACGTAATTTGCCGCAACCCATCGGTTTTTTGGGGCGTTTCCTGATGCCACATCGCATCGGTTGCCATCGCCCGTTTTCGCTCTTGTATTTGTTGAATCAGGCACGACGCACCTCGGTGCAGTATGGGAAATTATTCTGTTGGGCGCGCGATCTTTGTGTTCATCAATGTGTCCATCATTGTGTTCACGCATAAGAACGTGATTCGCTTTGACCTTATGCGCTATCAACTGCATAACCTCGCAATGATGTGGGCAGTCACAGTGCTGGTTCTACTTGAGGATGATGTGGCAATGCTGGCGTTTATGCTGTCGTAATCGTCGGGGCTGTTTCTCTGCGATTTGCATTCGCTTGCGGCAAAAGCAGCTAACGACGGTAACGAAAGTAGTCGCCGTTGAACGTCAGATAATCTCTATAAGAAATGGTCACTTGTCCTACGTTATGTTGGCTCGTTCACCTATTCCTGCAAAGTTCATTGTCAAATATTATGCACTTCAATTGATTCACACAAACATAACGGAGTATTAAATGAAAAAAAGTTTGTTGACGGCAATCGTATTGCAACTAACGGCTGTTGCCGCATTCGCTCAATCCCCGGCAAAAGTCGGTGGCGACGCCAACCCTGCAGGCATCTCGACACCAACCCCGTCGACCAATACGACTTCACGTGCCGATGTCAAGGCTGAGGCAAAGGCTTCCAATGCTGCTGGCGCGAACAAAGGTGGCGACGCAAATCCATCTGGCGCCAGCACACCGGTAGCACCATCAACCGGCACGATGACACGCGCTGAAGTGAAAGCCGATACCAAGGCGGCAGCTGCCCGCGGTGAATTGCAAACCAATGACGCGACGATGCCTGGCGATACAAAGCCGATGAAAAAGCGTATGCGCAAACAAAAGATGAAATCGCACAAAGCGAATGAGCCGATGAAAACTTCCGACGTACAAGGAAAATAATCTGTCTGCTCACGTTTAACGTGGATAAGTGATCGCGCTACGGTTCTAGCACAGAAGGTAAAAAGCCCGTCATACGTGATGGGCTTTTTTTATCTCGATACAGTGGTCACCGTACTTTCGGTTGCGCATCATTCCAATTAATTCGAGGCGTATTCAGCGCGATAGAGATGCGGTGCTTTTCAGATTAATGCGGTGATGCCAATGTACGTGCTGCTCGGCCGCGTTTCAAGGAGGTGCTGATTAATTCATGTCGGCGGTCTCAACTTTCAAATGAGCACGCTACGGCGCTGCAACTGCTCGCAATATTACCGATATGGCTGCGGTTTGCGCCTTGTAGCGCACGACTTTGAGAGCCCGTTCCGTCCGCCGGAATTAATCAATACCTCCACAACTGCGCGATAATCTCATCACTGCAGGTCCTTCCAGCAAGAATAGAGAATATTTGATATCGTCGGGGAAGAAAGGAAGCCGCTATTTGCGGTACCTGAAACTTGTGCCAGCGATAACGCGATAAATTAAATCGATTTTTTTGAGGAGCAATTACCGGATGATCACGCAAGCAACGCAGCTAATTCTTGCTGCAAATATTGGCATCATGGTGTTTTTTACGGTCGCGGTTGCCCCGACAATCTTCACCGTTTTACCGCAGGAATGGTCCGCAAAATATGTGCGCGCGTTCTTCCCCAAATATTACGCAGTGCTCGGTGTTACTTCTGCCATCGCTGCTGCATGCGAGAGCGCGCTAATCTATCGCCTGGCACTAGCCGGATGTGCTGCTTTTTTCTTTATCAGCCAGTGGATAATCACACCTGCGGTAAATCGTGCGAGAGATGCCAAGCGCGAACAGTCATTCAAGATGTTGCATCGGCTAAGCGTCGTGATCAACCTGCTGCAATTGGCAATTTTCATCTGGATTTTGTATGTCGGCGTTAAGACAGCCTGAAATAGAGTGGAAGAAACCAGTGCGTAATGAATTAGTTCCGGACCAGCAGGCCGACACTCGCGACGAGCCGACAACCTGCTCGCTGCAAGTAATGTTCGATGGCTCGTGCCCGCTGTGCCGCCGCGAAGTGGGTGTCTATCGCAACCTGATACCTTCTGAGCCGATTCAGTGGGTCGACGTGAGCGATGCGCAGCTGGGTCTTCCGGCAGGCATAGAGCGTACGCAATTGATGCGTCGATTTCATGTACGTACCGCCGACGGCACCTTGCTAAGTGGCGCTGCTGCGTTTGCCGCGTTGTGGCTCACACTCCCCGGCTGGCGCTGGCTTGGCCGGATCGGTGCACTACCCGGCGTGACTGCGGTGCTCGAAATTTTATATCGCTGTTTCCTACGAGTGCGGCCTTCCATGCAATGGATTGCGCGGCGGCTTGAACGCCCGAATCAATAGGGCAATGCGTGCCTATCTCAAGCAATCAGTAACGGTGTTGGCGAGTACTTATTAGTATTTGCCAAGAAATGATGCCGGCTGATCATGCAGGATTGCCGTCGGCGAAGCACCAATATAAAACCAGTACGGCATCAGTAAAACGGTATTGATGGATTTCGTTGTAGGTAAGATTTTCAAGGCATTTTTATCCGCGATTTTGCTCGAGGATCGCTCTTAAAAACCATGCTCGCATTCGCCTACGTTTATGCGGTGGATGCTTCGGGTGCCTGATACACCAAGAACAAATTTTTGCCCTGACGTTTCGCGGTGTAGAGCGCCTCGTCCGCCTTCCTGAGAAGAGAATCTGCGTCGTCGATCTGACCTTCCGCAATCGCTACACCAATGCTGGTTGTGATCGGATGATTGCTTCCATCGAGTATAAAAGGGCGCTGCATTTCGTCGATGATCTTTGCTGCCACCAGGCAGGCAGCGTCAGGTTGATCCAGCCCTTCGATAACGGCGACAAACTCGTCTCCCGCCAACCGTGCCAGCATATCGGTTTGGCGCATGCAGCTATGCACGCGCGCACCGAATTGTTTGAGTAATTCGTCGCCGCCTGCGTGACCCAGAGTGTCATTGACCTGCTTGAAACCATCGATATCCAAATACAGACAACCAACTTTTGTGCCATTGCGATGACCACGCGCGATGGCTTCTGCGAGGCGGTCGTAGAGGTAGTTCCGGTTTGGCAGGCCTGTGAGTGAATCAATGCGGGCGAGACGCGATAGCGCTTCTTGTGCTGTCTCAAGCTCATCATTCAAATGGCGCAAATTTCCTTCGTTTTCTGCAAGTCTGCGGTAGCTGCGTAATGCAAAATGTCCGTTAAAAAAGGTTACAGCAATGATCACGGCCAAGCCCACCATGCCCGCTAGCAAATCCCCGTATAAACCTTCGGTCCATGATTTGCTCGACATGCCGACGGAGACTACTAATGGAAATTGATCCAGCGTTTTAAAAGAATAAATCCGGGTATCTTTATCAATCACACTAACTGCTTCGTAAGTACCATTCGGTGAAATTTTTAATTGGTCGAACAGCGGCGACTTAGCAATATTCGTTCCAAAGGTTTCATCAAATCGCGGTACCCGCGCAATCACTTTGCCGCCTGTATGTGCAAGCGTAATAGAGAGCTGCGGCTGAAAGAGCGCGTTGACGAAGACGTCCGCAAAGATTTTTGCATCGACCGGCGCGGCCACGACGCCGAGAAATTCCCCGGTTGCAGACGTAACGCTGCGACTCAAATAGAACACCCGTTTTTTTGACAGCTTGCTCAAAGCGGGCTCACCGACAAACACGCCGATGTCGGTACCTTGTGCATGCGCAGAAAAATAAGGTCGATCTGAATACGACGTTGCGCTAACAGGCAAGCTGTTCGAGGCCGCAACGCCGCGACCCTGCGCATCGATGAATATGATCCAAAAGTTGGCATCTGTCTGGCGACCCGCGCCAGTCAGTACTTTCTTGATCGCTTCCGGCGAAGGTCTCGACGTTGCACTTAGTGTTTTTATTGTCTCTGCCGTACTACCCAGCGAAAAATCGATCAGCCTGATTGTGCCGATAACGTGGGCGCACATCGCTTGGACAAAATTCTTTGTCTGTTTTTCTACGGTCTTTTTTTCGGTTTCGTACGAAGAAAATATTTTCCACACCAGGGAAAGCACCAGAAGGGTAATTAGCAGGGTGAACCCGATAATTAAGCGCCGCTTGAATGACGCATACAGTGTGGCATTCGCATTCGGCATAATGCTGAGGTTTCTGGGCAATTTCGAAAGGTTGCCCAGCGTAAGTGACGGTATAAAAAATATCAACAAGATTCGATATTTAGATAGAAAAAGTGATGACAGCCGTGATGCCAGCTGTATCGATATGCACCTTCGACGATTATGCGTTCTGTCAGCGATCCCTGACACAGTCACTAGTTGCTGCACCGACAATTTAGGTATGATTTCCCTGATACCAACAATCAATATTCTGTCGCACACTTCACTCAAGAGAATGGTGCGTCAGAACCGTCGATAAACAGCGTCAAGGGAACTTGCAATGAAAACAATCACCGACAACAGGTTTGCAACTACGCTGCCCTCTTGCGGTTCAACGCAAGGTGATATCTGTCTGGACGAGTCTGCCGATCGACAGCTCGGAGCGGTCGAGGCCGCAAATCGTGCGTTGATCAGGCAAGACCAGCGCCGCCAGGAAGCAATGGCGGCATTGGAGGCTGACTCGGTGTGGTTGAACGAGATTATTACTACACAATTTTTGTTGGCAAAGGCAGAGCTCAATCTTGCCGAATTCATGGACCTCGTCGTCACCCGGGTGGCGCGCCTCACACCTGCTACTGGCGTTGTCATCGAAATGGTCGAACGCGACGAAATGGTCTACCGCGCAGCTACTGGCTCGCTGGCAGCACAGGTTGGCTTGCGCTTGAAGCGTGCTGCGAGCCTGTCAGGTTTGTGTGTACGTGCCCGAGAAGTACTGAACTGTATCGACTCAAAAACCGACACCCGTGTTGATAAGGAGGCATGTCGCAAGGTCAATGCGCGCTAGATGGTGGTAGCACCGCTGTTTCATGCTGGCGAGTCAGTTGGCGTTCTAAAAATCTTGTCGGATTGCCCAAGCAGCTTCGGCGAGTGTGATCTGCAGACGCTGCAGATCATGGCTGGTCTGCTCGGTGCTGTGATCGGGCACCAAGAAGCTTTTGAAAAAAACCGGCTACATCTCGAGGTACAGTCTGTCGCCATAATTGCGATGGAGAACGAAGCCGTCCACCGGCGTCAGGTAAAAAAGGCGGTACGTGCCAACGAAATGCGCACGCGTCAGATCATCGAGGGGTCGCACGACCCATTCATCGCCATGAATGTTGATGGCATCATTACTGAATGGAACGAGGCCGCTTACCACACCTTCGGCTGGTCGCGCAGTCAGGCGCTTGGGCAGCGCCTTGACGAGTTGATCATGCCTCACCGCTTTCGCGAGGCGCATCACACCGGCATGCAGCGGTTCATTGCCAGTGGCTCGGCCACTATTCTTGACAAGCGCATCGAGCTGATCGCACTTCGGCAATCGGGCGAAGAGTTTCCAGTCGAAATTACCATTCGCCATATGCGCCATGCCGGTGTCACCGAGTTTTGTGCCTTTGCACGTGACATCACTGAGCGGCGCGCTGCTGAAGAGCATTTAAAATTTCTCGCACACAACGATCCGATGACTGGCTTACCCAACCGAAGCCTATTGCAAGATCGGCTTGCTGAAGCGATCAAGCGGTCAGGACGGGCGAAGACCTTGCTGGCGGTGATGTTCCTGGATGTCGATCATTTCAAAAGCATCAACGATCACTACGGACATGGTGTCGGTGACGCAGTGCCGCAGGAATTTGCGCGCCGCATGCTCGACTCCGTGCGCGCCACCGATACCGTTGCCCGGTTGGGCGGAGATGAATTCATCATCTTGATGGAAGATTTAACGAGTAACGAAGATGCCGGAAAAATTGCGCATAAAGTCCACCAGCGCATGTCAGCCCTCTTTGTGAGCAGCGGCCAGCACACCATCGCCGTGACGACCAGCATCGGCTTGGCACCGTGCGCTGCCGGCGGCGTGGATGCGACTGCGCTGTTAAAAGCGGCTGACGACGCGCTGTATCGTGCCAAGCAGGCGCGGCGTAATGGTACGCAGACATAATAATTGTGCAAATGTTGCGTGACGCGGCGAGCGAGGCTGTCGGATAGACGCCGAATGGAAACCGTTTTAATGGTCCATCAAAATGACCCCCCCACATTTGCGGGATGTAGACGCGCAACCGCGAACGCCTACAAACAAAAACCCGCATCAGCACGAGGGCGGAGGCGGGTTTCTGGACAACACTGGACTTTCTGATACTTGAAATTGGTGGTGATAGGTGGATTTGAACCACCGACCCCAGCATTATGAGTGCTGTGCTCTAACCAACTGAGCTATATCACCGGACAGCCCGAGAGTATCGTTTTTTTGCATTGCCCTGTCAAGCAGACCAAAAGCTAGCTTTAATGTAATTTGCGCATACGCATCGTTCCCGTGCACCAGTGAAAGCGTCAGTATTCGCCGGCGTGGTCAATCATTGCAACCACCTGTGCGGCGGCGTTGGCATCAAGGCAGTCGATGATCAGGCGGTCTGGCATTGCGCGCAACCACGTGAGCTGGCGCTTGGCTAGCTGGCGGGTGGCGGCGACACCTTTTTCGCGCAAGGTGGCGAGGTCACCATGGCCGTCCAGATAGTCCCAAGCCTGGCGATAGCCGACGCAGCGCATCGAAGGCAACGCCGGGTGCAAATCGCCACGCGCACGCAACGCGGTGACTTCATCCAGCAAATTGGGTTGCGCAGTATCAAGCATCGCATCGAATCGTGTTGCGATACGCTGGTGCAGAACGCTGCGATCGGACGGTTCGAGTGCGATAGTCAGCAATTCAAAAGGTAATGTGACCGGTGCAGATTTGGCCAGCAATGCCGACATCGGTCGGCCGGTGAGCTGAAAAATTTCGAGTGCGCGCTGAATGCGCTGGGTGTCGTTCGGTGGCAGTCGCGCGGCAGTTACCGGATCAATTTGCACTAGCAGTGCATGCATGCCGGGCATACCAATGTCTGCAGCTTGTGCGTCTAGTTTAGCTCGCACCGCCGAGTCGGCTTGTGGCAGCGTATCGAGGCCATCACGCAGTGCCTTGAAATACAGCATGGTGCCGCCGACCAGTAATGGCAGATGACCGCGTGCCTGAATTTGCGCGATCAGGCGCAATGCATCGTCGCGAAACTGCATCGCCGAATACGCGTTGCTTGGATCGATGATGTCGATCAGATGATGCGGCGCGACAGTACGTTCGACCAGCGTTGGTTTGGCAGTACCGATGTCCATGCCGCGATAGACCAGTGCTGAATCGACCGAGATAATTTCGCAGGGCATCGCACGCGCGACTGCCAGCGCGGCAGCCGTTTTACCGGCCGCGGTTGGCCCAAGGATCGCTGCAACGAGTGGCCTGCGCGTAGCCGCATCGGCGAAATTATTGGCCACGTAAAAACAATCGATCGAGATCGGTCAGTGCCAGTTGCACCCAGGTTGGTCGGCCGTGATTGCATTGGTCAACGCGTTCAGTCAGCTCCATTTGACGCAGCAGCGCGTTCATTTCAGGCAGCGTCAAAATACGATTTGCGCGCACAGCGGTGTGGCACGCCAGTGTGCCGAGCAGTTCATTGCGACGTTCGAGCAAGATGCGAGAGCCGCCGAATTCACGCACATCTCGCAGCACATCGCGCGCCAGCGATTGCGCGTCGGCGTTTTTAAGCAGTGCCGGAATCGCACGCACGGCCAATGTTGTTGGCGACAGCGCAGCAATATCAAAACCCAGCGCAGTCAACGTAGCCTGATGCTCTGCTGCCGTGCCGACCTCCACCGCGTCGGCATGAAACGTTACCGTAATCAATAGTGGTTGCACTGCCAGCGCATCGTCATCAAGCGCCTGCTTGAACTGCTCGTACAAAATACGCTCATGCGCTGCGTGCATGTCAACCAGAATCAGGCCTTTGGTATTTTGCGCGACCACATAAATACCTTGCAACTGGCCAAGCGCGAATCCCAGCGGGAACTCGTCATGGCCTGCTGGTGCAGCGGTGCCGGATGATAGCGACGCGGCGTTTGAACCTATCTGCTCAAACGGCTCATTACTGTCGCCGAACAGCGCACCATAGTGGCTTGTGATCTGTGACACACCTGAAAACGGCGCATTGAACTGTGCGCCGAAACCACTTTGTCGCTGTTCACGCTGCCAAGGTAAAACGCCCGCTGGTTGCGGGGCTGGTACTTGACCAGCGTTGGTCGCAGAAGTCTGCGCAAGTGCACGGCTGACCGCATGAAAAACAAATTGATGCACGGCGCGGCTATCGCGAAATCGCACTTCGATTTTTGACGGATGCACATTGACGTCGACCAGCGATGGTTCCAGGTCGAGTGCCAATACATAGGATGGATAACGGTCGCCGTGCAGCACGTCTTGATAGGCGGCGCGTACTGCATGCGTCAATAGTTTGTCGCGTACGAAGCGGCCATTCACGTAAAAATACTGCGCATCGGCACGACCACGCGAAGCCGTAGGCAAGCCAGCAAAACCATGCAAGCGCAGTGGTCCGGCCTGCTCATTGAGCGCCAGTCGCGCTGCGCTGAAATCGTCACCAAGAATATGCGCACTGCGTTTGTCGATGTCAGTTGCATTCCAGTGATCGACGGTTTTGCCGTTATGCGATAACGAAAACGTCACGTCGGGTCGCGAAAGTGCGATGCGCCGAACCGCTTCGGCGCAGTGACCGAATTCGGTTTGATCCGACTTTAAAAATTTGCGCCGTGCCGGAGTATTGAAATACAAATCCTGCACATCCACCGTCGTGCCGGGTGCACCGGATGCAGGTGATGGCTGCAGTTGCGCGCCCTGCATTTCCCAGGCGTGTGCGGCGCTTGCCGTGCGGGTGGTTAAGGTTATTTGTGCTACGGATGCAATCGAGGCTAGTGCCTCACCACGAAAGCCAAGCGTTGCGACCTGTTCCAGATCGGCGAGCGATGCGATCTTTGATGTTGCGTGCCGCGCCAGCGCCAGCGGCATTTGTTCTGCCGCAATACCGCGGCCGTTATCGGTAATGGCAATACGTTTGATGCCCCCTTGTTCGAGACGCAATGTAATCTGCGTGGCACCGGCATCGAGCGCGTTTTCGAGTAGCTCCTTGACCACCGCAGAGGGCCGCTCAACGACTTCGCCAGCCGCAATTTGCGAGATCAACTGATCGGGTAACGCGGCAATGCAACGGGGAGTGGCGCTGGCTGAATTCATCAGCAGATTATACCGTTACAGGTCTGCGATATTGCTGTAGCTGGCGCGGTCGACGGGTGCAATATCGAATGTTCGCGAATGTCCGGCCACCGCATTTATCGGTGGCCCGCTGGTGTATCATTCCGCAGCTTTGTTGATGGCGGGCTTTGCTAAAACATCCGCAGCAGCCAACACACCGAACGACTTGACCGCAGCCATCTGGCAGCAACCCTCAGGATAAGTATGGATTTAATACAATTCTTCGACATGTTTTTGCATGTCGATAAATACCTCGGTACCTTCATCGCCCAATATGGTTCTGCCGTCTACGCGGTTTTGTTCGGCATTATTTTTTGCGAGACT
>JAYTZV010000250.1:0-3854 GCA_043741695.1 Burkholderiales bacterium | reverse complement strand
TAGTTACCGCTCTGCCCAAGCTAATAACCCCTCAATATTGTGTTCGGCGGACGAACTATCGAGCCATTGCGGGCGCGGATGAAAAATGACTTCCGCCGACGAGTACGGCCGAAATTGAAAGATATTTTCAACGGTGGCCTCGTAACACGGATCCGTTCGTTGAAACGCTTCCTCGAAAAAATTTTCGACTCGATTGGATTGGATGGATTCAATATATTTCAACGCCAACGTTTTGCTGATCTGGTCAAACGAAACTGGCGAGGCACTATTGACCAAGTCTTGCGCTTGATTATTTCTGTTGGGATGGAATACGAAGCCAGTGCACGATTCTAGTAACTTGGAAGCTGGATGGGTATTGTGTAATCTGCGGCCCTGATGATCGGAAAATAACCCGACAATATCGTTGATTGCTTCCTTGTATTTCATGCCGATCCATCGGCTTGGCTGGCTGGCTGTGCGAAGAACACGGCTACTTGCATCATCAAGGGTCGCTTTGAAGTCCGACCATTTGACGCTGTCGATTTTGTTCTCTAGATTGAATAAGCCACATACGTGCAAAATATAATCACCCTGAGAGACACGATCCATCTGTTGCGACGTGATTCGGCGAACCAGCGACGGGTGCTGCGATCCAGTTGGTAAGCGGTACCGCGTACGTACTATCCGCTCGATATTTTCTCGTGCGTAGTCAATGACGATAAAATTTTTTCCTTTGAAGTAGGGTGTTTCCAAATACCGCTGGATGAGGTCAAACGGTTTGCTTCCGGCGCCGGTAATCGCTAGCCGAAATGCTGCTTGCTTTGCGGCGTAACGCACACCCCGAACGGGGCTTCCTCGATGGTCTTCAAGTGCGCTAACAAACACATCCACTTCATCAATGAACATTGTTAATGCTTCACCACTAGCGTGATCCTGTTGCAAGCTAAGAAATTTCTCTTTCAGAAATTGCTTGATTTTCGTAGGGTCATACGTTGCGGTAGAGCTATGTGTCGCTTGGAAAAAATCGAATAGCGTGTCTGATGAAGACGCCCCTGTCGCGCGTTGCTGCAAAGGGCCCATCGTTGGTTGTAATGAATTTTGCATCGTAATTTTTTCGATTGGCGAAGTGACGAGAAAGAAGCTTTCCACCAAGCTGGCGGCGGACAAGCGTACGCAGGAATGAGCGCTTAGGTGGGCGCTGGGCGGCTGCAGCAGCTGCTGCCGCTAATGTGGCTAACTCGGCTGCAGCCGACGCGGCCGACGACCTGGCTGCGGCTGACACTGCCGCTAACTCGGCGGCAACTGACGTTGCGGCTAACCTTGCTGCAGCTAACTCGGCAGCAGCTGCCGTCTTGGCAAGCTCTGCCGCGGCTGAAACTGCGGCTAATTCGGTGGCGGCAGACGTTGCGGCCGACGCGGCGGCTAAATCAGCCGAGGCCGCCGCTGCTGCAGCTTGCAGCGCGGCAGTTTGCTGGCGCGTCTGTGCGAGCTGCTCCGCTAGCTCAGTACGTTCCTGCGCTTGACGGCGCGCCGCATCATGCAAGACTGTTATTGCATCAGCATTCCCCTGTGCTGCGCTAAATTGATATAGCTCGAAGGCCTTGATCATATCTATCGGTAAGCCGCCCATCCCTTGCGCATGCATGTTGCCTAAAGCTAGCTGGCTCTGTGCGTGCTGATGCGCCGAACCTTTCTCAAAAAAATGGCGTGCATTTTCGTGGTGCGGTTCGGGGTGTACTAGGCCATCAGCGCAAATTTTGCCGAGTAAAAATTGAAAGGTTGCATCCTCCTCGACATCACTACTAAAAGAATTCACCTTGAAGCTCTCAATCAAACTTGCCAAGTGATCGTATAAACAGTCGCCAGCAACATCTTTTTTGGCAAGTAATGGGCGCGTATTGGCTAATTGCTCCGTTAGCGCAGCACGCATATCGATCAGGCTCATTGAAATACGATTTCGAATACATTGCGTCGTATCGTCGCTGTTATTTTTCATGAAGGCCACTGCATCGGCGGTGTACGGTGAACTTTCGCCGCTAGCTACTTGCCATGCCCGCAAATAACGCAGGTTGGCCAGCGTGTAACGAACGATGTTGATGGCACGCTCTGGTTTTTTGAACTGCTTGCTGTGGAAACGGCTACGGGTTACTGCGACATGGTTAAACACCTTTCCCGCACGTACGCCATCGAGGAACTCGTCGTACTCTATTTTGATGATGTAGCAGGTCATCTTGAACGACGTGCAGCGATCGGTGTCGACATCGAAGTCATTCAGTTGCGTGGCACCGGTGGACGACATCATGTCGAACCGTACGCTGTGCCCGCTAGCGGTCGTTCCGTTTGGCCGCAACGCGATGCGCATTTCGCTCCCCGCCACATTGCTGGCGATCAGAATCACGTCTTTTGCGATCCCGTTGGGACCTGGCTGCCCGCGCATATACCGCACACCCAGATGCAACTTGTCTGGCGCATTCACGCTATCGTTGCCCGATCGCCACAAGCCGAGCTGCTGTAGCCCACCATGGTCACGCCGTTGCCCAGCAATAACAGCCATATCGTCAAGATCAGCGTCATACACGTACATTCCCTCATAGCGGGGAATCGGCTTCTCTTGGGTGAGCTGGCGCCCCTGTGTGACCCGATAGGTTTGCAATTCCGGAATAAAATTCACCTTTCCGGTCTCTACGATGCCATTGCGCAGGACATACGTAGACTCGCTTGGGTGGCTGAGCTGGATGCGAGTGAGCTGTTCGCAAATATGGCGTTGTCTCAAATTCGAACGTATGTCGGCATTTCAGGTTACCGCTTCTTTTAGCAAGGGTAATGTGCGATGCTGGAGTCGCTCTGCTGTTCGCAGTGCATCGTCGCCGTTGGCAGCTTCCCGTGGGGGCACGTTCCACATGCAAAAAAAGCGCGCGTCAGCGATCACATGAGCGTCATCGCGTTGCTCTATCAATAATTGAAGAAGATTTTTCCCGTCCTCGTTGATCATTGATAGATCATCAACGAATTGGCGTACGCCATGCGTTTTGTTCCCAATGGTGTCTTTTTGCAGACTGACCAAAGCGCTCGCGTGTGCGATTGTGTGAAGCAAAAGAAAGTGGTCCGGACGTGACCCTGCGGTTGATCGCCCGCTTTTCGCAAAGGTGATCAATCCTTTGCTCGACCAGAGTTCCACTTGCTTTCGGTCTACGATGTCGACGGATTGCCGCAGCTTGTGGGAGAGGCGGTACGTCATCATTAGCGGGCCATGTTTTGCATCAAATCGATTGCCTGGCAGTACCGCAACTTGCTGGTTGATTTCCAGTGCATGATCAATGCCCGCAACACAGTCCAGATTTACCAGTACGCCGACCACGTCTCGTGGTGCGGGCATGAGTAAATGTTCATTCGGCGGTAGCGAACCCCATTCGCTCACCATTTTGCTGTAGTGATTTTGTTTGACCGGAGTAACGGTGCCTTTCTGTAAATATTCCGCGACCTCGGCATCGCCATCGAAACCATTGATTTTCAACCGCGTATGTGCCAGCAGCGTATCGATTTGCTTCTTTTCATCATGGTCAATTGCAGCTAGAAAAGTCAACAGATCTGTCTTCTTCCACTGGTCTGCTGGCTTAATCGCATTTGCAAGACGAGCAACCAAAAATTTGCTGGAAACATCTTTGATAATCGAGTCTGATGGCTGCTGTTTGCGGAAGTGCAGGTTGGCGCGCAGGGCCAGTTCGGCATACTTTTCTCGTGCCAGCACCACGTCTTCGCGAAGCTTTAGCGGCACGTCTTTTCGGTTATTAATCAGAGAAAGCGTTGGGCCAAGTTCATTGAATTTGGCACTAAGATAACGAGCGTACTTGGTGTAATCAAAATTTGGATCATCG
>JAYTZV010000249.1:0-3860 GCA_043741695.1 Burkholderiales bacterium | reverse complement strand
GATCCGTAAAATTTCGGAAGAAATGGACCAGTTTTTCGGCAAGGTCATGCAGCGTCCGATCGGAAAGATGGGTCAGGCACGGATCGGTTCCGGAGCTGCTTTGCAAAAATGGACACCAACTATTGAAATCACGCAACGTGATAACGAGATGATTGTCTGTGCCGACTTGCCAGGTCTCACCAGGGCAGATGTCCAGTTACAGGTGCTGGACGACAAGCTGACTATCGAAGGCGAGCGTCGCGAAGAAAGCAGTGCCCGTTCGGAGCATGGATATCATCGTACCGAGCGCAGCTACGGTCATTTTTTTCGCGCAATTCCATTGCCGGAAGGTGTAGATCGTCATCGCGTTGATGCCAAGATGCGCGATGGTGTTCTGGAAATCTCGATACCGTTACGTCAGCAGCAGTCGCACGGCATGACGCTGGAAATTCGTGAGGCGGACGAGGGTGAATTGCGCGAGCAGCGCGAACTGCATCAGGCGCATGATCGTCAAAGCGAGCAGCCGCATCAGCAGCAAAATCAGCAACCACGCCAGCAGCAAGCCGGTGGAGCACAATCGTCGGGTAAGCATGCTGAATCATCGGCACAAGAAGATCGTCCGTCGGGAAAAAGTGGAAGTGTTGGTGTGAAAGCGGAAGTTCAATCGTAAGAGATCGACACCAAGTCAATCGACACGTAATCGATAGTGGCGGTTGATGGAGGTTTGCTCGATTCAGGCCTGGTTGATTGAAGCGTAATTCATGCCGAAGCAATGCAAAGTTCCCGAGTCCTCAGCGTCGCTGATGATTCGGCAACTTTGTTGTAGATGTAGAAGATCGGTTGAAACTAACAGCATGCAACATTGACGTCGCCGCGATTGACTTCACGACTTTCGTTAGACGGGCTCACTTTGCTGATTTGCTCGCTATCCGGCGCAGCACAAAGCAAAAAATCAGGCGGCTATTTTTGCTGTAGTGATTTTGCAGCCGTCGACCAAAAACGACAGGCCGATGACCAAAACGAGTTCACCTTCCGCAGATCGCGCCGTGCCGGTGATACCTGGCACCGACAGTGCAGTCAGTGGCTTGATTACCATCTCGGCAGTCCCTTCCACTTTTTCGACGGCCAGAATATACGGCTGCGGTGCGGCGATCACAATGCCCACACGCTCGACCGATGTCTCGTACCCCAGCGTGGTTGCCAGCGAGCGTACCGGCAGAGGCCGACCCTGGTCACGCAGCACCGGTGCGCCACCGACCTCCATGAATGTCTCAGGCAGTTCGACCACCCGCTGCACCACTGCCATCGGCATGGCCAATGCGGCGCCCGCGGTACGCACCAGCATGGTTGGCACGATCGATAATTCAATCGGCAAGCGAATCGAAAATTGGGTACCTGCACCGAGTTCGGACTTAATACTGATTGCGCCGCGATGTTTTTCGACTGCTGTTTTTACAACGTCCATGCCAACGCCGCGTCCCGATACACTCGACGCCACATCTTTGGTAGAGAAACCCGGTAAAAATACCAGTTGGTACGCCTCCTCATTGGTCTGCGCAGCGGTATCGTTGATCAAGCCTTTGTTAATCGCCTTTTTACGCAATTCGCCCGCGTTTAATCCTTTGCCGTCGTCACCGAGAACGATCATCACGCTATTGGCTTCCTGCCACGCTTTGAGCGAAATGATGGCCTTGATCGGCTTTCCTGCCGCAGCACGGTCGGCAGCGCTTTCGATGCCATGATCGAGCGCATTGCGCAGCATGTGCACTAACGGGTCATAAAGACTATCGACCACCACGCGATCGACTTCGGTTTCCGCACCTTCGATCATCAGCTCGACATCCTTGCCGAGATCCTTGGCCAACTCGCGCACCAGTCGCGGAAACTTTTGAAATAACCGGCCTACCGGTTGCATCCGCGTCGACAGTGTGGCGCGCTGCAGCTCGGTTGAATAACGTGATGCGCGATTCAAGGTTTCGGTCAGGCTCGCCATCAGCACGGCGGCCGATCCATCGAATTTAAATTGCTGCAGTTTTTCCAAAAGCACGCTTGCCTGATTGGCCGCCTGCACCGATTCGCCAGCCACTTCGAGCAGTGCGTCGAGTTTGACGGCATCGACGCGAATACTGTCTTCCTTGACTGGCGCATTCGCCGGTCGGTCGCTCGGGCTGGCAGGGCGCACGGCTGCAGCGGCGGCCGCTGATGCTGCTGCACTGCTTGCCGTTGCAGGAGCTGCGGATGAGAGCGCCGCAGCACTTGTATTCGATGCCGCCGATGAGACCGTTGCACTATCCGCTTGGGCATGCGGCACCACCGCACGATACAGCGCCAGCCAATCTGGACCACCCTGCGGGTCGATCGCTTTGGGCGTGTGGGTTGGCGTATCGACCGAAACTGCAGGCGACGCGGTGGCCTTGCCTTCGATGGCCTGATTTAAAATCATTTCCAGCGCAGCGGGCATGGCTGACAATGATTCAGTCGGCGCACCGTTTGCCAGTTCGGTTAACTGGTCGGCGACGAATCCACTGGCTTGCAGCGCAGCTTCAATCGCCAGCGGTGTCACCGGTGCCGCACCGGTACGCAAGGCGTCGAACAGGTTTTCGGTCAGATGGCAGGCCGAGACCATCGCCGGCAGGTTCATGAACCCGGCACCGCCTTTGATCGTGTGAAACGAGCGGAACACTGCATTCAAGGTTTCCTTGTCGTCGGGTCGACGTTCCAGATTCAGCAAATGTTCTTCGACGTTGTTTGCCAGATCGAGCGCCTCGACAACGAAATCCTTCAGCATGTCTTCCATCAGAAACCGAGGCCTTCCAGCAGACTGTCGACATCGTCCTGTTCCATCGCGGTACCGCCCATTGCCGGACCGTTCATCAGATCGGCAACAGGTTCTTTTTCTTCTTTTTTGAGTAGATCAGGCGGTGCGTTGTCACGCAATAGCTGGGCTAATTCGCCTTCGACTGCCTGCGTGATGACCACAATTTTCTTGATGAGCTGACCGGTAATATCCTGAAAGTCCTGCGCCATCATGATGGCGAGCAAACGGGCTTTTTCGGTTTCGGTATTTTCCAGCACGGTACTGGCAAAGCTTTTCGAATCGGTCGCAAGCACTTTGAATTCATCCACCGACATCTTGCCGTCGAACAGATTGCTCCAGCGCGACTCCATTTGTTTGGCGGTCTTGGCCAGCGCATCTTGCGCTGGCATACCTTCATCGATGGTATTCAACACTTTATTGGCGGCCTGTTCGGTAAGCGAGGCAATATATTCAAGCCGATCCTGCGCATCAGTGATCTGCGATGTTGCATCACTCAGTGAGCGGTCGTACCCCAACTCGCGCAGCGAATCGTGCAACAGCCGGACAATGCCACCTAAGCGTTCAAACATTGGTTTATCTGAAGGGTGAAGCGGTACTACCTCCAAGTCGCTACCTGCGTTGACTGGCAGGGCAACGGGTGAAGTCGACGGGACCTCGGGTGCGGTTTCGCTGGCGGCAGGTTCTTCTAGCGACGCCGATCTTTGCGCGGCGATTTCTTCAAATAACGCATCGAAATCATCTGACATGGCCGGTATTTTCCTCAAGTGGTTAGGGGCGCTCACCGTTCTGTGCGGTGTTGGTGTGGCATGTTGACTTTGCCAATGTTTCTAAGATGGATTTAATTCGATCGACCCAATCATACCTAACTTTGACCGGATTCAAAGTGGAATCGGCAGCGTTTTTCAAGAGTGGCTGATGGCCCATCACAATGGGCGATTGTGGCTTAGTGCGCTCATCCGGCCATTTTCAGAAGCGCGATAGCCGTAGTACACAACGCGTTGGCCGGCGATGCGAAGGCTTCACAGATGCTCAGATGATGATCTTCTGGCAGCAAAATGTCGCC
>JAYTZV010000248.1:0-3871 GCA_043741695.1 Burkholderiales bacterium | reverse complement strand
AGTGGCGCTACGCCTCTTTACATCGCCGCACAAAATGGGCATGTCAACGTCGTCAGCGCATTGCTGGAAAGCACGGATGTTGAGTGTAACAAGAGCATGACAGATGGCTCTACGCCTCTGTACATCGCCGTACAAAATGGTCATGTCGAAGTTGTCGATGCGCTGTTGACCCGATTCGACTTCGATATCGACTTTCGCTTCAAAGGCTGCACGCCATTGGAAAAGGCTGTCGCCGACGGTCGTCACGACATCGCAGATCGCTTGCGCACCGCCGCCTCGGAGCGACAATCGAGGCCCAATAATAAAACGGATCAGCATGGCAAGATGGCCCTGATGGAGGCAATCGAACAAGGAAAGTACGATCTCGTCACGCAGATGCTGGCACGCGCTGATCTCGATCCGACACTTGCCGATGATCAAGGCAGAACGGCACTGTATTACGCCGCGCGGGAAAACAACCTCGATGCAGTACAGACCTTACTCAAGCAACAAAAAACCAATCCAAATGCGATGACACTGCAAGGTGCAACGCCGCTGTATATTGCGGCACAAAAAAATAATGTTCAGGTGGTCAATGCATTGCTCAAAAATCGTGAAGTCGATGTCAATATTCCGCTTGATCAAAACTGCGCCACACCCCTTTACATTGCGGCGCATAAAGGCCACACCAGCGTTGTCGATGCCTTGCTACGTTGCTCATCCATCAACGCAAACCAGCCGATACTCGATGGTGCGACGCCGTTGTGGATCGCCGCTTCGCGTGGTCATCAACAGATCGTACGTAACTTGGTGGATCATCCAAACCTGAAGTTCAATGCTCGCTACGATGGCGACACGGCAAGTACCATCGCAAGGAAAAACAGGCACACAGAAGTTGTCAAAATGTTAAGCGCGGCTTATGCACGGCGTTCGTCAATCGCAATGCGAGAAGGTTTACCGATCCCGTTTGACGGTGTGCCAATCGACATCACAACGATGACCAGTGCTGAAAAAGCAGAGGCCGCAGTTGCCGCGTGGCGCAAGGATGAAGTGCCGGAAAGCGATTTGCAGCAGATGCACATCGACCTTCTTGCTTACATGCTGTACGCGAAGGAGGGAGATGATGAGAAATTTAATACCCGCTACAAGCATTTTATCAAGGACCTTGCCGTTCACGCGCCCGAGCTACGCAGATCCTTCGTACGCCTTCAGGTAGCGTTACCGCAGCCATGAGGCGGCGATGCGTTTAACGAACAAGATGCAATAAAGCAGAACGGTTGATTGGCATCTACCCGGTGTCAACGTGCCAGGCAAGATCAGAGTAGGGCGGCAGAGCCTACCGATGTGACGCACTGAGTATTTCTGTGCCGACGTAGACCATACATGATTTAAAGCGCAACAGGCGATGCAACAGTAAGGTTATACCGCCCATGTGTTATGCCGCCCATGTCGCAGGGCGTGCACAGTAAGCCTAAGTGCTTAAAAATACGCGAGGAAAAAAGGCGCACCCCTGAGTCGTCAAGGTGACCCATAGCTGATTCAACCAGTTTCTCAGGTTGCTGGCGCGGTCGGTATAAAAAATTTCACCGCAGCTTCATGGCATTGAACCCTCTTGCCGCCGCGATCAATGTGTCGAGGAATATCAAATTCAACGCCAATATTATTTCCGGATAAGTTCTGAAAATCGCTGTGGTGAAAAAAATCCGGCCCTCAAAATTGTTTATGAATTTTATGGAACTGAAAGTCTGTTGCCCTCTACTCACCAAAACAGATTCGTGCGTATCTGATTGCATTAACTGTTTAACAAACATGACGCGCCTACTTACTTAACGGAGGCTACTTTGGTACAGAGTGTGAGTGGAATAGGGGCGCAACCTGCGTACACTGGAAATGGTGTTGATGATGGCGCATCCAAACCCCACGGCGGGCACACCATTGTGGCTGATGGCGTTCTAAGAGCGCCAAGCGAAGGAAATGAACGGTGCGGGCAAAAAATGGTCGACCCACAACAACTCGCGGAATGCGTAAAAGGGAAGGTCGACGAGTATAAGAAGGAACTTGAACCTGTTATGCAAGGACTCCGTGACGAGGTAAAGACAGCGATGCAGTCGATGGAGAAGCAGGTGGGGCAGATGCAACAAAATCGTTCGCCAGGAAACAAAACCCAAATCGCACGCAGCATGCGGCATGCCTTTCCTGCAATCGCTACCACAGCACTCGTCGCCGGTAGCCTCTTGTTGGTGGCGGCGGGGCCGTTTGGCTGGATTACGGGCGCTGCTCTTATCTGCGGTGCTGTCGCGTACTTCTCGTCGGTGAAAAATGAACAAGATGCTGAATTGGCCAACAATAATCGTTTTCACGGCGATAGTCACCCTCCGCATCCGATGCCAGCTGGTGCGTCGATTACTAGGGGAGGGGCCGCGCCGCCGCCTGGAGTGCGAGACGACGACTTGGATGATGATGGTGATGGTGATGACCCGACGGATAACCAAGTGGCGCATGGAGATGCGCAAAGGACTCAAAAATTAGTGAAAACTGGTTCGGCTGCGGATCCAGCAGCCGGCAGTGGGGCGACCGGGAATAAAGCTACTGACAACACGGCAACCGGAAATTCAGCGACCGGAAATACAGAAACACCTGCGTCGCCTGCTGTTCATCAAAAGACATCATCGACTGAAAATACGGGTAGTCACGTTGGAGCTCAAACCGCGACCAACCAAGGAGCGCAGGCGGAAAGAACATCTCCGTCCGCGGCAGCTGCGGACCCGCAGCCCGAAACGAGCTCCGAAGCAAAACCCGAAAAGGTGGCCTGACACCATGCTACCAACCACTTTCGCAGACGACTCAAATTCCGACCCGCAGACCACAATAAACAGCCTGCTCGCCGACCCCGTCACCGCCGGCGCCGTACGCGATATTCAACGCGACATACTCTCCATGCTGGACGATCGGACCGATGCGCTGGTACTCGCTTTGGGACGCGCCGAGCCCGCTGCCCGAATCGCGCGGGCCGGTTTGCTGGTCAATGTGCGCGCACTCACCAGTACTTCCCGACAGGCAGGCGAACTTGTCTCGAGCCGGCGCAAACTCGCGCGCGATATTTTGATCGCAACAATCATCAACCGCGACAACGAAGACTGGGACATGACCGATGCATCGAGTTGGCGCACTGATCCAAACGATTTACTTATGGCGCTGTTGAAAATGCCGCCGCTTGACTGAATCTTGCAGATTTATTGGTGCCACGTATTCGATTCGCTGCGCAGTGGCGGAGACGCGCCTGAGCCGATCCATGCTTTCCGATACACTGAGCATTTCGGCAATAGTGCCGTCATTTCTTATTGTGGATATCACATGCCACTCTCTCAATTTTTAGCAGCAACAACGTTGATCATGGCGGCATCGATTGCCGCTGCAGCCGATGGCTTGATCTCGGTAAAAAGCCCACGCGACACAGTAAGTACTGCAATGCGCCTGGAAGAGGTCCTCAAGACACACGGTCAAACCGTCGTCGCGCGAGTCGACCACGCGGCCAACGCAGTAAAAGTCGGCAAGACGCTGCGTCCAACAACGGTGATCGTGTTTGGCAACCCGGCCGGCGGTACGCCGTTGATGGAATGCGCGCAAACGATGGGCATCGATCTGCCGCAAAAGATGCTGATCTGGGAAGATGAAAAAGGTCAGATCTGGATCGGTTATAACGATCCGGCCTATTTGTTGCAGCGACATGGTGTGACGACATGTGGCGCGACCGAAAAAGTAAGTAAAGCTTTGGCAGGTCTGGTCCAAGCGACGGTCGCACCTTAACTCCCATTGGAACGCGCCCATTCGTTGCCTGGCGAGCGGCGAGTGGGCCCATCGCCTGACAATGTGGCGTATCCGGCTATATTGG
>JAYTZV010000247.1:0-10818 GCA_043741695.1 Burkholderiales bacterium | reverse complement strand
TGATTAAGGCGAGTCCCGCCGCCAGATGCGCCCGCATGTGAAAAAACGCTAATGCGATAAGCAGCACCGCAACCGGCACGCCCGCAGCGAGCGTCGATAACGCAAAGCTTCCTAACGGATCGTATATTTGATGCCAGATCATGATTGTTCCCAGAAGAGTTAGTAAATTTATGCGACCGACATGATAATCGACGCCCATAGAATCCGGCGTACGTTTACATCAAAATTTTTGGTGCAGAAGTCCGATCTGCCAGCAAATCGCGTGTCATGCAGTGAGATATTGGTCCCTTGCGATGCGGTTTGAAACGACGCCGGTCAAACAAGACATTCAAAAAATTGCCATGTACTGCAGCTCACTCCCGCTTTTTGCAGTGATCAGCGCGTATATCAAATTGCTGGCAATCAAATTGTGTGCAGGCGTGCCACTTGTGATAAATTTTGCGTCGACAGTGCTGTATCAATAAAATTTGCAGTCTCGGCAGCGGAAACAAGCGCCCGAAAAGACCACCGTTATCGTGGCTTGATATAAGCACTAAATTTTGTTGTTTCAACTATTTGTAAGGAAGTGTGTGCGTGAAGAGTCCATGGCGGGTTACCATGCGCTCGTTATGCATCGAATACGGTACCGTTGCAAAGATAGCGAGCCGGTCGAGGAAAATTGGTGGTGCGCCACTTATTTAGTTGGATTAAATCAAAGCATAAAAAAGGAGACTCAACTATGGAAAATGACGTTGTTCAAAAAATCAAGCAGAACCCGCATTACAAGGAGCTCGTATCTTCGCGATCAAGCTTCAGCTGGTTACTGACATTCTTCATGATGGTCGTGTACTACGGCTTCATCCTGCTAACAGCCTTCAAAAAAGATTTGCTGGGAACAAAAATCGGCGAAGGGGTCACTACTTACGGTATGCCGATTGGACTCTTCGTTATCGTATTCACGATCGTCATCACGGGCATTTACGTCAACCGCGCCAATAATAAATTCGACGACCTGACCGCAAAGTTGCGTGCCGAGGTGGAGAAATGATGAACCGCAAGTATTTAATCAGTGCGCTTGCCCTGCTCTCGTTCGCTAGCGTTGCGCTCGCCGCGGGCGGTGATCTCGGCCAGGCAGTCAAGCAAAAAACTAACTGGACGGCGATCGTCATGTTTGCCGCGTTCGTTATCTTTACGTTGTTCATCACGAAATGGGCAGCATCACGGACCAAATCCGCGTCTGACTTTTATACCGGTGGTGGTGGCATCACTGGCTTCCAGAATGGTTTGGCAATTGCCGGTGACTTCATGTCGGCAGCGTCCTTTTTGGGTATTTCCGCCGCGGTATATTTGAATGGTTTCGATGGTCTGATTTACTCCATCGGCTTTCTGGTCGGCTGGCCGATCCTTACGTTCCTGATGGCAGAGCGTCTGCGCAACCTCGGTCGTTTCACGTTCGCTGACGTCGCTGCCTATCGCTTTGCACAGGCACCAGTACGGGTCTTCGCCGCGTCGGGAACACTGGTCGTGGTTGCGTTCTACCTGATTGCGCAAATGGTAGGTGCCGGTCAGCTGATCAAATTGCTGTTCGGTTTGGAATACTGGATTGCAGTCGTCGTGGTCGGTACCTTGATGATGGTATACGTGCTGTTCGGCGGCATGACGGCAACCACCTGGGTCCAGATCATCAAGGCGGCAATGCTGCTGGCAGGCGCTACGTTCATGGCATTCATGGTGATGGCACAGTTTAATTTCAGCCCTGAAGCGATGTTCGCCAAAGCGGTTGAAGTTCACGAGAAAAAGCAAGGCATCATGGCACCGGGTGGCTTCATCAAGGACCCGATATCGGCAATATCTTTTGGTATGGCACTGATGTTCGGTACCGCTGGTTTGCCACATATCCTGATGCGTTTTTTCACCGTGCCGAGCGCCAAGGAAGCGCGTAAATCGGTGTTCTGGGCAACCACCTGGATCGGTTACTTTTACATCCTTACCTTCATCATCGGCTTCGGCGCGATCATTTTGGTCAGCACCAATCCGGAGTTCAAGGATGCTGCCGGTAAGCTGTTGGGTGGTACAAACATGGCAGCCGTGCATCTGTCGAAAGCCGTTGGTGGTGATATTTTCCTCGGGTTCATTTCGGCTGTGGCATTCGCAACGATTCTGGCAGTGGTGGCAGGCTTAACCTTGTCCGGCGCCTCGGCGGTATCGCATGATCTGTATGCAACGGTCTTCAAAAAGGGCTTGGCTAGCAGCGAAAGCGAATTGCGTGTTTCGAAAATTACGACGGTTGCTCTGGGCATCATCGCTGTCGTTCTCGGCATCGCATTTGAAAAGCAGAACATCGCGTTCATGGTTTCACTGGCGTTCGCGATTGCGGCATCAGCGAACTTCCCAGTCTTGTTCATGTCGGTATTGTGGAAAGATTGCACGACACGCGGCGCGACCATCGGCGGTTTCCTTGGTTTGATCACGGCAGTTGGTTTGACCGTCGTATCAAAATCAGTGTGGGTCGATGTGTTGGGTAACAAGGTCGCCTTGTTCCCGTACACCTCGCCAGCCTTGTTCTCGATGACAGCAGGTTTCGTCGGCGTCTGGCTGTTCTCGATTACCGACAACAGCGAGCGGGCACGTATCGATCGTGCTGGTTACGAAGCACAAAAAGTGCGGTCGGAAACCGGTATCGGCGCAGCGGGTGCATCGGGTCACTGATCCAGCATTTCGGATGTAAAAAACGGCACGTTATTACGTGCCGTTTTTTTACGTCTGCTGCTCTAAAAAACAGTCATGAAACGATCGGCCGCTGCGCTGGCTGCAATGCCAATCCGACCATCGCAATCAGACAAAATACCGCGCTTGCAAAAAACGTCATCGCCGCACCATAGCGATCCCACATCAGACCAGCAACGCCACTTGCAATGAGCAACGCCACGCCACTCACCAGATTGAATAAACCAAACGCAGTACCGCGCAGATCAGCCGGTGCAGTCGCCGCAACCATCGTCGCCAGCAAGCCCTGTGTGATCCCCATATGAATGCCCCATAACGCAACGCCGCCGATCAGTACAGTCCACTGCGTGCCCAGCGCAAGCACGACGTCGGCTGCCACCAGCACCAGCAAGCCCAGCATCAACAAGCGCGCATGGCTGAAGCGGTCAGACAGTTTGCCGAATGGATAAGCGCTAACAGCGTAGATCAGGTTCATCGCTACCATCACCAGCGGCACCAATGCCAGCGGAATGCCAACCTGATTCGCGCGCAGCACCAAAAAAGCTTCGCTGAATCGGGCCAGCGTGAACACTGCACCGATGCCGACTACCCACCAGTACGACGCGCTGAGTCGGCGCAAATTTTCGCGGCGGATCGGATTGGTGCGCGGCGCACCTGGCGCGCGATCAGGCTCTGAAATGCCGACCATCAGCAATGCCACTGCCATGAATCCCGGTATCACTGCAACCCAAAATACGGCACGAAAATCATTCGCCCACAACAGCATTAAACCCACCGCCAGCAAGGGGCCGGTAAATGCGCCGACCGTATCGAGCGACTGGCGCAAGCCGAACGCAGCACCGCGCAGATGCGGTGGCGTCAGATCAGCCACCAGTGCATCACGCGGTGCGCCACGTATGCCTTTGCCAACGCGATCAAGCAATCGTGCCGTGATCAGCAAACCAAGCCCCGGCGCTATGGCAAATAGCGGCTTGGTGAATGCACCCATCGCATAGCCAATCACCGCAAGGCTTTTGCGCTTACCGAGATAGTCGCTGATCACACCGGAAAATACCTTGACGATCAGCGCGGTCGATTCTGCCGCACCTTCGATCAAACCAACCGTGAACGCGCTGGCACCAAGGGTCGTCACCATGAACAGCGGCAGCAGGCTATGAATCATCTCGGAGGAGATATCCATCAGCATGCTGACAAAACCCAGCACCCAGATACCGGACGGGATTTGTTTCAAGGTACTCATTACTACTGGTTTCATGCAGTGCCTCATCATCGAATCGGGAGCGGCGCCATCAGATGCAACGCGCTGGAAGCCGAAACGGTACCGCAAAAACGCCACCATGATCGAGGTGATCTTGCGAGCATCGACAAGAAATCTGCGCCGTACCCGCGTGAAAGCCCGCGAAAATTTCCGCAAGTTCTTACCGATAGCGATGGCAATTACCCCATCAAGCGCCACGCATAATGGCGCAGGGACAAGCTCGGTAAAAATCACAACCGCTATCTCCGTCTGGCATAAAATACGGCCTCGCTGCAGCCCGCACCTTTACCCTGATTGTGATCTGCCATGTCTTCGCTGCTTCCCTCCGATCTGTCCAGCGCCAGCGCTGCAAACGTCCTCCATTGGACTGAAAACGGGCAGCCATGTTTCGCACCGTGGCGCTCGGAAAATGCAATGCCGATCCCAAAACGTGTTGTTATCGCCGATGATCGTCTGACCGCGGACAGCGCCTATCGACTCGCTTGCGAAGGCACCGCCATGCTCTGGCGTGGTGACTTTCAAAATGCGCGACAACTGCTGCAGGCACTGGCGCGGCGGGTCGATCGCAAGCAGCGCGCGCCTGCTGCCACGCCCATCGATGCGTTCAATCAGCATCGTCAGGTGCAGTCGCAACGTGCCCGCACACTGGCAATGCTGTTGCTGCAATTTGGTCCAGGCCATCAGATCAATTTGCGGCGCGCGCCTGATGTCAGCGCTGCGTGCGCCGATGCCTATGGCATTGATGACATCGGCTATGTCGCATCACTGCGCGAACTGCTCGGCGTGATCGGCTCGCATGAATGGCGCAAGAATGGTATCGAGATCGCAGCTCTGAAAGAACGTATCTACCCGCACTACGGTGTGTTTGCACCGATCCGCAATGAATACGTGGCGTTGGTCGCGCAGGCACCGTTGCACAAGGTGCGTGTGGTATTCGATATCGGCACCGGCACCGGCGTATTGGCTGCGGTGCTGGCCCGACGCGGCGTGTCGCAGATTATCGGTACCGATCAAGACCAGCGCGCGCTGGCCTGCGCGCGCCAGAATATCGTGCGGCTCGGTTTGCAGGAACAAGTCACGATTGTCGAAGCAAATTTATTTCCGGAAGGTCGGGCGCAACTGATTGTCTGTAACCCGCCGTGGTTGCCAGCGCGTCCGAGTTCGCCACTGGAGTTTGCGGTGTACGACCCAAGCAGTGCAATGCTGCGCGGCTTTTTGCAGGGCCTCGCGGCCCATCTGTCGCCGGGTGGCGAAGGCTGGTTGATTTTGTCCGATCTGGCCGAACATCTCGGGCTGCGCCCACGTGCAGAATTACTCGGCTGGATTGCAGCGGCAGGCTTAACGGTGATTGATCGTCACGACGTGCGACCGACGCATCCCAAAGCAACTGACGCCAGCGATCCGCTGCATCAGGCGCGAGCGGCAGAGGTGACTTCACTGTGGCGACTCGGCGTCGCAACAACGATGTAATGCAGTCAAGCGGCTTACTGCAGACTTATTGCGCAGCCACCCGCTGCCGGATATGCGCCAGCGCCTCATCCACCTGATCCACCAGAATCAGGCAGAGATCACCAGCAGTCAATCGCGCCAATGCGGTATCGATCGCAATGAATTCACCGCGAATTTCTTCGATCACGCTGGTGCGTTGCGCATTGCGCAGCCCATCGCGCAACAACGCCAGTACCTCGCCATCTTCACGACCGCGCTGACACTGATCCTGATACAACAGCACGTCATCAAACGCCGCCCCGAGAATTTGCGTTTGCTGGCGAATGTCTTCGTCGCGGCGGTCTCCAGCGCCACTGATTACGACGAATCGGCGTTGCGCTGGCATGGTCTCGACCGCTTGCACTAGCGCCACGATGGCGTCCGGATTATGACCATAATCAGCAATCACGGTAGCACCGCGATAGTCGAACAAATTGAATCTGCCGGGAGCATTGTCGCTGTCGTTACTAAAGCGTTTCAGCGCGCTCTGCATGGTTTGCCAGGATAGTCCTACCGCCCAGCCTGCGGCGATCGATGCCATCGCATTCTCGACTTGAAAACCGATGCGTCCGTTGCCAGTCAGCGGTATGTCGGCCAACGCGATGCGCTGCTCGATCTTGCCCTCTGCACCAACGATCATGCCGTCTTCGACGTACACCACCCGATATCCCTGAGCGCGGTGCGTAGCCATCACTGGATGCATCCGGTCAGCTGCAAAAAATGTCACCGCGCCGGGACAATTTTCCGCCATGCGCGCCACGATCGGGTCCTTTGCATTCAACACGGCAGTGCCGCTGTCGGCCACGTTTTGTACGATAACGCGCTTCAATACCGCGAGATCTTCCACGGTGGTGATGTAGTTCAAACCGAGATGGTCACCGGTACCGATGTTGGTCACCACCGCCACCTGACACCGATCGAACGCAAGCCCTTCGCGCAGCACACCACCGCGCGCGGTCTCGAACACCGCCGCATCCACATCGGGATGCAGCAGCACATTGCGCGCACTGCGCGGTCCACTGCAATCGCCACTATCGATGCGCTGGCCGCTGATGTACACGCCATCGGTATTGGTCATACCCACCCGCAGGCCATGCTGCGTCAGCAGATGCGCGATCAAGCGCACGGTGGTGGTTTTACCGTTGGTGCCGGTGACTGCCACAATCGGAATCCGGCCATCGTCATGACGCCCAAACATGTTGTCGATGATTGCTTCGCCAACTGCTTGACCCTTGCCGAACGAGGGCGACAGGTGCATACGCAAACCAGGCGCAGCATTGACCTCGACCACGCCACCGCCCTGCTCTTCAATCGGTTTCAGCACGTTGTCGCAGACTACGTCGACGCCGCAAATATCGAGGCCCACCATCTGCGCGGCCGCGACTGCACGCGCGGCGACTTCCGGGTGGACATCATCGGTGACATCGGTTGCCGATCCGCCGGTCGAGAGATTGGCGTTGTTGCGCAAGATAATGCGCTTGCCTTTTGGCGCGATCGAATCCGCGTCGAAGCCTTGCGTGTGCAATGCCGCCAGCGCGATATCGTCGAAGCGGATTTTTGTCAGCGAGGTCGCGTGACCAGTGCCGCGTCGCGGATCGCGATTGACCTGATCGACCAGTTGTCGTACCGTTTGCTTGCCGTCGCCAACCACCTGCGGTGGATCGCGGCGTGCGGCTGCCACCAGCTTGTTACCAACCACCAGCAAGCGAAAATCATTACCCGGTAAAAAGCGCTCGACCAATACGCTGTCGCAGATCGCCGCGGCCGCATCGAATGCCGCAATCAATTGATCGCGACTCGTGACATTGACCGTCACACCCTTGCCCTGATTGCCGTCGAGCGGCTTGACCACGACCGGCAGGCCGATAGCACACGCCGCTGCCCACGCATCATCGACATCAGTCACGGCACGACCGCCGGGAACCGGCACACCGGCTGCGCTCAGCAGTTTTTTGGTCAGATCTTTGTCTTGCGCAATCGCTTCGGCAATCGCACTGGTGCTGTCCATTTCGGCGGCTTGGATTTTGCGCTGACGACTACCCCAGCCAAACAGCACCAGGCTGCCATCGGTCAAACGTCGAAACGGAATGTTGCGCGCTACGGCTGCCTGTACGATCGCACCCGTGCTTGGTCCAAGGCGCACATCCTCATCGAGTTCCTTCAATTGATGCAGCGCATTAGTGAGATCGAACGCGCCATCATTGCATGCTGCCGCGCAGAGTTCGGTAGCAAGGTTAGCGGCAAGACGACCGACTGCTTCTTCGGAATATTCAACCACTACCTGAAATACGCCAGCTTCCAGCGTGGGTGTGGTGCGGCTGAAAGTGACGGGACAGCCTGCCTGTGCCTGCAAACCCAGCATCGCCAGTTCGAGCACATGTGCCATCGATATCGCATCGTCGTGACCCGTCGGTTGCAGCGGATCGAGCGCCGGAAACAGCGCGCGCAAGCGTGTTTCGAATCCGTCCAGCCGAGTGATCGCGCATTCTTCTTCGCTGCACTGCACTATCGCTTCAATGGCGGTGTGGTGGCTCCACAGATTCGGTCCACGCAGCGCGCGTATTCTTGATACTTCCATAAACAGATTTCCAATCTTGAATCGCGTGTCTCATCGTGCGTTTCAGCACGCGCATGCAACGCGACGCGCTAATGTATTGAATGTGACGCCTGGTGCAAATGCGGTTCAAAAGTCGTCATGCCGGCAATGATCAGTTCGGTGCTGATACCGTTCGCCCACCCCGCAGCGATAGCTGCAAGCAAGCTCTGTGGCGGCACAGAACAGAGATGCTTCAACGACGACAGCATCAACAAGGCCGATTCGACCTCACCTTGCGCAAGCACAACGCAGTCATCGCGCAAAAAGACGACACGCTCGCCGTTTTTTTGGTGCGTGCGGATCACGTCACTCTTTGCCGACATTCCATAAAAGACGACGCTACCGTCGCATAGGTCAGCCATCCCAGCTACCATCGGCTCATCCGCATTCAGTATCGCAACGCCATCCGGCAGTACCACATCGACCTGCGTGCGCAGCACCGACGCCATTTGCTCAAACGTTCTTATATCGAATTCCGAGAGCGCGGCCGCACCATCAAGATCGGTCACAACGCCGATCGAACACTTATCGTATGGCAGACCTTCAGACAAAATCAACTGTGCAGAATTTTCGAAGACTGCCGCTTCGATAGAACGATTGATCAACAAGCGCTGCCCTGCATCCCACGTTACACAATTGGTTTTTTCAATCCGTCGCCGATCGAGGAACAAGCCATCGGCGCAGGCCACTCCGACATGCTTGCCACTAATTTGAATCAGCCAGGCAATCAAGCGCGCGATGAATGCCGTATCACGCGAGCCAGCCACGCCCACAAGTGGAATACGGCCGTTACTGTCTGCCCCGAACAGATGCGTGATAATCGCCGCACCAACCGGACGCGCATTCCCTGCCGCTGGCTTCAGATGTGCCAGCAAACCCGGGCCGGCGTTGACTTCAATGATGGCACCATTCTGATCGGCCAACGGCTTGGAGATATCTTCCACCACCAAATCAATACCAGCGATATCGAGACCCACAATGCGCGCTGCCAGCGCCGCCATTGCCGCCACCTCCGGATGCACCGCATCGGTCACATCGAAGGCGACATTGCCATTGCGTTGAATGAGGACGCGCCGATCTTTTTCCGGTACAGACAGCGCGGTCAATCCCTGCCGTTCGAGTTCAAGCAAAATCTCGGCACCGACCTCGGGTGCCAATGCATTTAGCGGGGAATCTTCCCCCACACCGCGGCGCGGATCGCAATTGATTTGTTGATCGACCAACGCAATAATATTTGCCACGCCGTCGCCCGTTACCCAGGCTGCCTCTCCCGCTGCCGCCGCCACCACTTTGCCACCAACCACCAGCAAGCGATGCTCATTTCCGCGAATGAATTTTTCAACGATAACCGCGCCGCCCCCTTTACGATGCGCCAGCGCGTAGGCCGCAGTGACTTGTTCTTTGCTTGCCAGATCGAGCGACACACCGCGCCCATGATTACCATCGTACGGCTTGATGGCAACCGGCAGACCGATATCTTCGGCTGCCTCCCATGCCGCCTCGGCAGAATCGACCAGCTCACCCTCAGGTACCGGCACGCCGCACGCGCGCAGTAATGATTTGGTCAGATCCTTGTCGCTCGAAATGCTTTCAGCAATCGCACTGGTCTGGTCGGTCTCGGCGGTCCAGATACGGCGCTGACGGATACCATAGCCGAGTTGAATCAGGTTGCCGTCGGTAAGGCGAATCGCCGGAATTTTTCGCGCAGTCGCTGCGTCGACGATATGCGCGGTGCTCGGGCCGAGGCAGCGGCTATCGACCATCTCGCGCAGCAGCGTCAATGCCGATGGCAAATCATAAGGACGGTCTTCGATCATCGCCATCAGCAGGTCGCGGCCGGCGGCCAGTGCCGCTCTGCCGACGTGTTCTTCACGCGTGCGAAACGCCATCTTGTACACGCCGGGCTGACTGGTCTGGCGCGCCTTGCCAAAACCCGTTTGCATGCCGGCCAGATTTTGTAACTCCAGCGTTACGTGCTCCAGAATATGCGCAGCGTAGGTGCCTTGCTGCAGCCGCTGCACGAAGCCGCCACGTTCGCCAATACCGCAGCGATGCTCAATCAAACCAGGCAACAACGCAGTCAATCTGTCGGTGAGACCGGCAATTAAATTGGACGGGAAATTTTCCAGCTCGCCGATGTCGACCAGCGCTTCGATGCAGGGTCGATAAGTCCAACTATTCGGTCCGCGTAAATGCATAACGCAGAGAAGTTCGATGTCTTTCTTTTTACTCATTATGTGTAATTCAATCTATCGGCATTGCATCCCGGCGAGTGGGCATCGCAGGTGTCAGCGAAATAACGACCCATCTGAGTACGTCATTCTTTTTTGTACCTGCCACCACGGCAGGCGTCAAGGATTCGGTGATGCCTTGCGCTATACTTCGGGCGTAAAAATTCTTGTAATTATTGCGCGCTAACCAGTTTATCCCTAGCAACAGAATACCGCAAAATAATCGTGCCGCGACCTGCGATCGGACTGGCAGACCGGTTTATTTTTTCTTGAACGAAATAACGCGCCCAAAGATTTACCGATGGTCAACATCGCTGTCCGTCTGTAACCAAATGCCTTTCTGCACTTCATAAAATAATGACAACTCCTGTGCGCGAACCCGCTGATTCATTCGACAATCTCCCCGCAGCATGGCAGGTTGAAACGCGCGCGCAGCTTGATGCCGACGAGGCCGTTGTCACTGCAGTCGAAGTCGATCTCGACGCCCGCCTTCGCTTTGTCAAAGGATTGCTGGTCGTAACCGACAAGCGTTTTCTTGC
>JAYTZV010000246.1:0-1231 GCA_043741695.1 Burkholderiales bacterium | reverse complement strand
ACCGGCCAGATCGGACGCGCCGGTGAAGTCGTCAGCAATACAGCCGAGTAGCGGTCGAGCACTCATGCTTTTTTCGCAGCAGGTAATGCGATTCCCGGAAAAATCTTGATCACGGCGGCATCGTCTTCACCACCATGCCCTGCGGCTGCCGCGCTCAAATACATCTGCTGCGCGGTCGCAGTCAGTGGCAAAGGAAACGCATGCTGACGTCCGGCATCGAGCACGATGCCGAGGTCTTTGATAAAAATATTGACCGCCGAATGCGGTGTGTAATCACCCGCCAAAATATGTGGCACACGGTTCTGAAACATCCACGATGAACCCGCGCTATTGCTGATGACTTCGAACAGCGCTTCCGGATCGGCACCCGCTTTGATGCCGAGCGCCATTGCTTCTGCGGCTGCAGCGATATGCACGCCTGCCAACAGTTGATTAATCATTTTTACGGTCGAGCCTTTGCCCGGTGACTCGCCGAGTCGATACAGCTTGCCAGCGATCGCATTGAATACCGACTCGCAGCGCACGAACGCATCTGGTGTACCTGCCGCCATCACCGTCATCTCGCCGGCCGCTGCCTTGATCGCACCGCCTGACACCGGTGCATCGATATTGACCAAGCCCATCGCTTCCAGCCGCGCGCCGAGGCGCACGGCATATTCCGGTGCTACCGTCGCGCTGGAAATGACGATTGCGCCTTTTGGCAGCGTCGCTGCCGCGCCATTTTCACCAAACAAAACCGTGTCAGTTTGCGCTGCATTGACGACCAGAATAATTAGCTTCTCCACCTGTGCGCCGAGCGCAGCAGGCGTCGCTGCAGCGACACCACCGAGTGCAACAAAGCGCGCCAGCACATCGGCGCGTACATCGCAGGCATGCACCTTGAAGCCGGCGCGCAGCAGCGATGCTGCTACGCCGAATCCCATCGAGCCAAGGCCGATGATGCCAATCTTGTCTGCGTGGCTGTTCGGGTTATCAGGTGCATTCTGCATACGATGGTCTCCGTTGATCCGTTGGTTCCGGAATTTTTTATGTGCTGATTGGATGGGTGCGGGCGCGACTGCCAGCCTTCGCGCAGTTGTTGTGTTGGCATGATAGTACGGCCTGCGCTATGCTACCAGCGGAGTTTTTGCCGCGACTGCGCCCTGCAGCGCGATCGATATTTCCCTCTTTTGAAAGTACGTACCATGCATGTATTGATTACCGGTGGTGCCGGATTGCTCGGCACGCGGCT
>JAYTZV010000245.1:0-1235 GCA_043741695.1 Burkholderiales bacterium | reverse complement strand
CGCGGCGCAACCGGCTATGATCCGCTGCTGGGCGATGGGGCCGGTATTTTGCTTCAGGTGCCCGATCTGCATCTGCGTCGCGTCTGCGGCAAGCAGGGTCTGACCTTGCCGGCAATTGGCCAGTACGGTGTTGGCATGGTGTTTTTACCGCGCGAGCCGGCGTCGCGCATTGCCTGTGAGCAGGAGATTGAACGGGCAATTTTGGGCGAGGGACAAATTCTACTGGGCTGGCGCGATGTGCCGACCAATAACCACGGCTTATCGCCTGCCACCATCGCGGTCGAGCCGCTGATCCGCCAGGTGTTCGTCGCGCGCGGCACCAACACGATGGATCAGGATGATCTAGAGCGGAAACTATTTATTATCCGCAAACGCTCCGGGCACGCGATTCAGGCGCTGAATTTGCGTCACGGCAAGGAATTTTACGTGCCGTCATTTTCAACGCGCACGATTGTCTACAAAGGCATGCTGCTGGCCGATCAGGTTGGCCACTATTTCACTGATCTGCAAGACTCGTCCATGCAAACCGGACTGGCGCTGGTGCACCAACGTTTTTCCACTAACACCTTCCCGACCTGGGATCTGGCGCATCCGTTCCGCATGATTGCGCACAATGGTGAGATCAATACGCTGCGCGGCAACGTGAACTGGATTCGTGCGCGTCAGCAGGCAATTACCTCGCCGGTGTTGAAGGAAGATCTGAAGAAAATCTGGCCGCTGATTTACGACGGCCAATCTGATTCCGCATCGTTTGATAACTGCCTGGAAATGCTGGTGATGGGCGGCTACTCGCTCGCCCACGCGATGATGATGATGATCCCGGAAGCGTGGAGCGGCCACAAGCTGATGGATGAGGATCGCCGCGCATTTTACGAGTATCACGCCACGCTGATGGAGGCCTGGGACGGCCCGGCGGCGATGGCGTTTACGGATGGCCGCCAAATCGGCGCGACGCTGGACCGCAATGGCTTGCGGCCCGCGCGATATTTGCTCACTGATGATGATTTGGTGGTGCTGGCGTCCGAAGCGGGCGTGCTCGATATACCGGAAGAAAAAATTGTCAAAAAATGGCGCCTGCAGCCGGGCAAGATGTTCCTGGTCGACATCGAAAAAGGCGAAATTCTTGACGATAATGATTTGAAGCGCGAGCTGGCCACCGCCAAACCGTATCGCGAATGGGTCGAGAAAGCGCGGATCCGTCTGGATCAATTGCCGGAGTCGGCACCGGCCGAAAA
>JAYTZV010000244.1:0-1236 GCA_043741695.1 Burkholderiales bacterium | reverse complement strand
TATTCGGCGAAAACATCCACCAGCTCGACGACGCGCAATTGCAGCGCTTGCGCAATCGCGAGGGAATGCTGTTTCAGCACGGCGCCTTGTTTTCGGCGCTGACCACCTTCGACAATGTGGCGCAGCCATTGCGTGAACTGCATGCATTACCGGAGTCGCTGATCCGCGATGTGGCGCTGCTGAAGTTGCAGATGGTGGGCTTGACGCCAGAGGACGCGATCAAGATGCCGTCGGATTTATCCGGTGGCATGGTCAAGCGCGTGGCGCTGGCAAGGGCACTGGTATTGGAGCCGGAGTTACTTTTTTTGGATGAGCCAACCGCCGGGCTCGACCCGGCCTTGTCGGACAGTTTTGTCGAGCTGATCGCCAGCTTGCACGACGCGTTGCACCTGACAGTCGTGATGGTCACGCACGATCTCGATACGCTGCTGGCGCTATCAAGCCGGATTGCGGTGCTGGCCGACCAGCATGTGATTGCTTGCGGCACGGCGGCCGAAGTTGTGGCGGTCGATCATCCCTTTATTCAACAATTTTTTCTGGGGCCACGCGGTCGACGTGCGCTTCAGGTTTTGGACACTCATGGAAAATAAATCCCATGCACTGATTGCCGGACTGTTCACCCTGCTGCTGGCGATCGCTGCAATTTTGCTGGCAATGTGGTTCAACCGCGATCGCGTGGTGCGGGTGCCGTACGAGATGGCGACCAAGCTGTCGGTGCCCGGCTTGAATCCGCAAGCCGACGTGCGCTATCGCGGTCTGGATGTGGGCAAGGTCGATGAAATTTTGTTCGACCCGAAAACACCGGGCCAGATTCTGGTGCATATGAGCGTCAAACCCGACACGCCGATGACCCAATCGACGTATGGCGTACTCGGTTATCAGGGCGTGACTGGCATCGCGTATGTGCAGCTCGATGATGATGGCACAAAACCGATCAAACTCAACAGTTCGAAGGAACACCTTGCGCGCATCGAAATGCGCCCGAGTCTGTTCGATAATTTGCAGTCACGCGGTCTGGCAATCTTGAAGCAAACCGAAGAAATGACACTGCGTTTGAATCGTTTGATGACACCTGAAAATCAAGCGGTCATGCTGAGCGCGTTCACCAACGTCAGCAAAGCCGCGACTGCGATTGAAGCGATTCCGCGCGAGCTTTCGCCGACGCTCGCCAAGCTGCCTGCGCTGACCAGTCAGGCCGACCGCACGCTAGCGTCGATCAACACGTTGTCACGCGAT
>JAYTZV010000243.1:0-10884 GCA_043741695.1 Burkholderiales bacterium | reverse complement strand
ACGTTCTACCCGCACAGGCATTGACGCGCCGATAGCACTAAAACATTCCACCCGATTTTTACCTGCCGCTTTTGCGCGATACAGCGCTTTGTCGGCTTGATTGAGGAAGTCGCCAAGGTCTTCGCCTTCCGGCATTCTGGTCGCGACACCGATGCTTACGGTAAAAGATGGGATGTCAGCGCTGATGGTCTCTCGTACTACCTCGCATAGCCGGGTAGCAATTTGCACAGCGACGTCTTCGGAAGTGGCAGGCAACAAAACCACGAATTCTTCGCCACCGTATCGCCCAAACAAGTCGTGGCTGCGTAACTCAAGCGCGGTACGTCGAACAAATTCTTTCAGAACTAAATCACCACCACGGTGTCCGTTTTCGTCATTGATCGATTTGAAGTTATCGAGGTCAATCATCAGCAATGACGAGGCTTGCCTTGCACGGTGCGATTTTGCTAACTCTCGCACTGCCATACTTTCGAAAGCTGAGCGGGTCGCCACGCCAGTCAGACCATCTCGCAAGGCGGCGTCCTCGAGCCGGAGCTGATGCCGCCTCACCACCATCAAAATGAACCCAAGGCTCAGAGCAACCAGCGAAAAGGCAAACGTAGCGAGATAAACGTATTGAACTGAAGACCAGTCCGCCAGCGGATTGGCTACCGTTAATGAAAATACCGCCGCAATACATCGTACGACCGATACCAGGCCGGTCACAGCAAATACAACCATCGTGAAATACTCGGCGAAGCGCCGATCTCTGCGGCGCCAGAGCACCCGAGCGGTAGCAAAAAAAACAGCAGCGTTGAACGTGCTCACAACAATAATTCGTAGCCGGTAATTGTCTTCGAAGAAGGTCGGCCAGACCAGTAGCGCGCCGACCGCCAAGGGTACTGACACGCACAGCATGATGCGCGGGCTGCGCTCACAAAATCTGCGGATGCTGCAATACATCAGAGTGATACCTGCAACTACCGCGATGTTCGCAATGAAGCTCGAATACAAAACATTAAGTTGCCCGCGTGCAGCGAAAAGCAGCGATGCCAGCACCATCGTCACACAAGCACTTCCCCAGCCGTTCAACCCTTTAATATCGCGCGGAACGCTATAGCGCAAAACGAAGCAAATAAAACCGCATAACGCAGCAAGGCACGTCGAAATAATGATGAATGATCTTGGGTCTAAGCCCTGCATGATGCTGCCTAGTTTATCTTTGTTGGCTGGATAAAAGATTATAAACAGAGTGTGTATCAAATTGGCAATTTGAAACATGCTGATTTACCCGACCCGACCCGACCCGACCCGACCCGACCCGACCCGGGTACGGCACGGTTTGGTGTACAGGTACCACACAACCAAAGCCAAGGGCCGGGTCGGCGAGACCAATCATTACGCAGACCGTGTTGCTGAGCCCTCGAGAACACCGTTATCCAGCCTTGCAGTTCACCGCGTATCGAGCGCTGCGTAGTACTAACATGCCGCGATTGTGGCTGCTGAACAAAGTTGCCTTCGACCGTTTTTGCTGTACATCAAACAATCATTGATTTGAGGGCCGTCTCGCAGCGTAGTGCCCGGGTCAGCAAATTTATGTCAATACAATGCTGGCAACGATTTCAATTGCGCGCTCCGAAATCTTGCGCGCATCGTTGATGACACTCGCTGTGAATCCACTTTTATGCCTTTTCTTGTATCCCGGTTACGACTGCTGTTGATATTGCTGTGCGTAGGGCCGTTGACCTGCCAAGCGTTCGATTTTGAGCAGGTCGGTGCGCGCGCCCAACAATTGGCTGGAAAACCGTTTATCGCACCCCCAAAAAATGTTTCCGGTGCGATTGCCGGGCTCACGTACGACCAGCAGCGCGATATTCGTTTCAATCCTGCAAGGTCGACTTGGCGCGATGCGCGCTTGCCCTTTGAGTTGGCCTATTTTCATCAAAGCGGCAGCGTAGATACGCCAGTGCGGATTCATGAAATCGTCGGTTCGACTACGCACGACATTCACTTCGATCCAAAGGCATTTAGTTATGGTGCAAATCACCTTGATGCAAACGACTTGAAAGGCCTCGGCTTCGCGGGATTTCGCGTGCATTACCCCTTGAACACTGCGCAATACAAGGATGAAGTGATTGCATTTCTCGGCGCGAGTTATTTTCGTGCGGTCGGTGCTGGGCAGCGGTACGGGGTGTCGGCGCGCGGGTTGGCGATTGATACTGCCCTCGGTTCCGGGGAGGAGTTTCCGTTTTTTAGCGAGTTCTGGATTCAGCGGCCGGCTGCTGCAGACCAGACGCTTACTATTTATGCGCTGCTGAACTCAAAACGCGTTGCTGGAGCGTATCGCTTCGTTCTCAAGCCGGGAGTCAATACTGCAATCGATGTCAAAGCCCGGCTGTATCTGCGTGAAAACATTACCAAGATAGGCATCGCGCCGCTGACCAGCATGTATTTTTTTGGTGAGAATCAGCATGCGCAAGGCGAAGATTACCGGCCTGAAGTTCACGATTCAGATGGTCTGTCGATTCATTCCGGAACTGGAGAGTGGATTTGGCGTCCACTGGTCAATCCGAGGCGATTGATGGTGACGTCGTACGCGCTGACCAATCCGGCAGGGTTTGGGCTAATGCAGCGTGATCGCAGTTTTGGCAATTACGAAGATCTGGAATCGCATTACCAGCTGCGTCCGAGTGTTTGGGTCGAGCCCAAAGGTAACTGGGGTGCGGGTCGGGTCGAGCTGGTGCAGATTCCTACGCCGGATGAAACCAATGACAACATCGTCGCATTTTGGGTGCCCGCCACAGCACCGCGTCCTGGTCTGCCGCTGGACATCGAATACCGTTTGCTCTGGCAAAAAGAGGTCGAACAACGACCGCCATTGTCATGGGTCACGCAAACCCGGCGAGGGCACGGTTGGCGACAAAAGCAGGACGACAGCATTGCGATGCTGGTTGATTTCGATGGCCCGGCTTTGAAAAAAAATACTGCGGATGAAAAAATTGAAGCGGTGATCAACAGCGATGCCAACGGAAAAATACTTGAGACAAACATGATTCGCAATGAACAACGCGGTGGCTGGCGCATGACCGTGCGCCTGCAGCGCATTGACGACAAGCTGCCCGTTGAATTGCGTGCTTACCTGAAAAACAGTGCCAATACCTTATCGGAAACATGGAGTTATATCCTGCCGCCAAACTGACCTCCGACCAGCATGCGCACCCGGCACTCGCTTCGGTACACGAAGACGCGACCCGGGTGCCAGCCGATCTTCAACTGGCACCCTCGATGCAACGCGCGTCGATGGTGCCGACACCATGGGGATCGCTCAATCCATTGGCGCGCTGGCTGGCTTGCCGCAAGCGCAATCTGTCGCGTCATGTGGATCGGGCATGCGGCCGCGGCAATGCTGCCACCGATCGCGAGCCTGGTTGGCGGGACGAACACAGCGCAAATGCGCAAAAAGAACCTCAAGCGGAATCCCGTGCGGACCGTCAAGCCTGGCCGGCACCACCGCGCGCCAATGGAGTGCAAGCCGATTGGCAGATACCGGGCAATCAACGCCGCGTGGTGTTGCTGCTGCTGATGCTGGCGCAAACCGCAGCGGCGACTTTTTTCATGCGCGCGGTGCTCCCTTACCAAGGCGCAAGGTGGCTTGAGGTGCTGCTGCTGGTCTTGTTTGCGATTCTGTTTTGCTGGGTCTCGGCGGGTTTCTGGACGGCCATGACCGGATTTCTGGTGCTGCTGCGCGGCACCGACCGTTTTTCTGTTTCGCGTGAATTGAACGGTAGTCAGGTTTTGCCGAAAGAGGCGAGAACCGCAATCGTAATGCCAATTTGCAACGAAGACGCGGCGCGCGTTGCGGCGGGCCTGCGTGCTACCTACGAGTCGCTCAAACGCACCGGCGCATTGAGCCACTTCGATTTTTTTATACTGAGCGATAGTAATCAGGCCGATGTGCGCGCTGCGGAACTGGCTGCCTGGATGATGTTGTGCAAGGCGGTCAATGGCTTTGGTAAAATTTTTTATCGACATCGCAAGCGACGGGTCAAACGCAAAAGCGGCAACATTGATGATTTCTGCCGGCGCTGGGGCAGGCAATATCGCTACATGATCGTGCTCGATGCCGACAGCGTGATGAGTGGCGATTGTCTTGCCAATCTGTTACGGCTGATGGAATCGCATCCCGGTGCCGGAATTATTCAAACTGCGCCAGTCGCCTCTGGCGGCAGTAGTCTGTATGCCCGTATCCAGCAATTTTCCAATCGCGTCTACGGCCCGTTGTTTACCGCCGGTTTGCATTACTGGCAGCTGGGCGAATCGCATTATTGGGGTCATAACGCGATTATTCGGTTAGCACCTTTCATGCAGCACTGCGCATTGGCGGCGCTGCCCGGGCGGGGTTCACTGGCCGGCGAAATTCTGTCGCATGATTTTGTCGAGGCGGCGCTGATGCGGCGGGCTGGATGGGGCGTCTGGATCGCCTATGATTTGCCCGGTACCTACGAAGAAATGCCGTCGAGTCTGCTGGAAGAACTCAATCGAGACCGTCGCTGGTGTCACGGCAATCTGATGAATTTTCGCCTGATTACTGCGCGTGGCATGCATCGCGTGCATCGGGCAGTGTTTGCGACCGGCGTCATGGCGTATCTTTCGGCCCCACTGTGGCTGGCCTTCCTCGCCCTGTCGACAGCTTTGCTGGCACAACAGACGCTCACCGAGCCGCAGTATTTCATCGCGCCGCGTCAGCTGTTTCCGATCTGGCCGCAATGGCATCCCGAACAAGCGATCGCCTTGTTTTCTGCCACTGCAGCGCTGCTCTTTTTACCTAAAATTCTGGCGACCGGGCTGGCGTGGTGGCAAGGCGCGCAGCGGTTTGGCGGCGCACTGCGGCTGCTCGTTGGCATGCTGGTAGAAATGCTATTTTCGATGCTGTTGGCGCCGGTGCGCATGATGTTCCACACGCGTTTTGTGGCCGCTGCTTTTCTGGGCTGGCGCTTGCACTGGAAATCGCCACCGCGTGGTGAAGCGCAGACCGGCGTGGGTCAGGCATTGCGCCGGCACGGGGCCGACATACTGCTGGGTGTGCTTTGGGCCGGTGGGGTTTATTTGCTCAACCCGGCATTTTTGCCGTGGTTGGCACCAATTGCTGGTGGCTTGATGCTGTCTGCGCCGGTCTCGGTCCTGTCGAGCGGCGCGTCAATTGGCCGCTGGTGCCGTCGGAAAAAATTGTTTTTGATACCGGAAGAAGTCGCGCAGCCGACCGAGTTACGCGCGGCTGCCGGATACATGCATTCAACGGCGTCATTGACGGGATTTACCGAACTGGTGGTCGATCCCGAACTGGCGCTGGTGGCGCTGCATGCCGGTCGTCCAATCACTCGCGGAAATAAGGCATTGCTCAACCGAGCCCTGCGGTATGGCGCCGGGTCTCTGAGCGAAAATCAGAAAAATGCGTTGCTCGACAATGCCGGCGATCTGTCGCAACTGCATGCGACGCTGTTGGCATCGCCGCACTTGCAGGCGCGATGGCGGCAGTTGCGTCCGGTTTGATTGTCTACGCAGTCCACCGCGAGAGCTGAAGTCGATAGCGACTTTCATGCCGCGGCTGGCGGGCGAGAACGTGGTCAGGGTTGTCGTTGCGCCTGCCGAGGCGGCAGCGTTTCGGATCGCTGTATTTTTCTGACATGCACTTGCCGGGTGACGAGACCGCGCAAGTGAAAGCATGCATTTATTCCCGAATTCAATATCGTGCGGCATTGTCTGAAGCAGGCAATCCGGCGCAGCATTGGATCGCGCAATGCATCGCGCAATGAGTCGCGCAATGCATCGCGCAATGAGTCGCGCAATAACGAAATTGCTTTCCCTGCCACGCGCAATCCATGGCTAGAAGAGCAACATAGGATGTGCGCGCACCAGCGTGCTGTGACGCAGTGCGTCTTTTTCATTAGCTGGCACTCGTACTTTCTACGGGCTTGCAGTATATTTCTGGATAGAAATTCCCGACCTATTCTTTCTACGAGGTAGCGATGTCCAAGCGCCACACTGCAACAATGCTGAAAAGTCTTGCCACTTTCATTGCTACGGCCGCCGTATTTGGGTCGGCTCTCGCTGACGAGGGCACGCTGAAAATCGGCGTGATCGGCCCGGTAACCGGCAAGTCATCGGAAGACATGGGGCAAAGCATCATCGGTGGTGCGCGCGTTTTTATTGCGGACATAAATCAGATGGGTGGCGTGCTTGGCAAAAAAATAGAACTGATTGAACGCGATGATCAAGGCAAACCCGACGTTGGCGTCGCACTCGCGAAAGAACTGGTTGAAAAGCAGAAAGTGGTGGCCGTAATTGGCTTCGCCAATACCGGCGTGGCGATTCCAGCCGCGAAAATTTTTCAACAGGCACATGTGCCGCTGATTATTACCGGTGCGACCGGCGCAACAGTGACCAAATCATTCATGCCGCCTGCCTACCCAGTCAGTTATGTGTTCCGCATCGCTGCCAGTGATGCCCTGCAGCCAATCGTGATTTTGAACGACGTGATCGACCGCCGTAAGCTGACGAAAATTGCGCTGCTCCATGACAACACACCGTACGGCGAATTCGGCAAGCAGAGCATGCTCGCCGAACTCGCGCGGCGCAACATCACTCCCGTAACGGTTGAAAGTTTCAAGCTCGGTGATCAGGATATGACGGCGCAGCTGCAGCAGGCAAAAGATAAAGGTGCGCAAGCCATTGTCATGTATTGCTTGGGAACCGAAGCGGCGATGGTGGCAAAGAGCGCCGAAAAATTGAAATTGAAATTGCCATTGCTTGGACCGTGGGGCCTGTCGCAACAAGCTTTCATCGATCGTTCGGGTGCCAGCGCCGAAGGTGCGCGTACGGCCGTGACTTTTATTGAAAACGATCTCAGCTCAGTCAGCAATCAGTTCTCACTGGCCTACCGCAAAATCAACAAGGTCAATCGCATTCCGTCCGCGGTCGCCGCCGCGCAGACCTACGACGCACTGCGCTTGCTGACGCTGGCGATGTTCCAGGCGAATTCGGCGGAAGGTCCTAAAATTGTTACTGCGCTGGAAAATCTGACACAGCACACGACGTCCACCGTGATGTCGCGTTACTACAAACCGTTTTCACCAACCGATCACGAAGCAGTGTCATTGAACATGATTATCATGGGTGAAATTCGCGATGGCAAGGTTGCTTTTGCCTACAAAGAAGACGCCAGCAGTGGCTCGATCGCGCGCGCTAAAAAACCGCAATAGCAAAACCCCGATCGATACGGCGGTCCGCTAACTTATCCACATCATGCCGACTGCTTCCGTGCCGATATCGAACGAACCAGCCGATCCCTGGCGCGACCAGCTAAAGCTATTGCTAGAGTCCACCGGCGACGGCATGTTCGGCATCGACTTGACCGGCATCTGCACGTTCATTAATCGTGCCGGTGCCGCGATGCTCGGCTATTCAGTCGAGCAGACCCTCGGTCGCAACATGCATGCGCTGATACACCACACGCATCCCGATGGGTCGCATTACACCGAAGCCGACTGTCCGATTTTTCAGGCGTTTCGTACTGGCGAAGCCTGTCGCGTGGACCACGAAGTGTTATGGCGCGCCGACGGCACGCCGTTTGCCGCTGAATATTCATCGCATCAAATTATTGATCAAGGTCAGGTGCGCGGCGCCGTGGTTACCTTTAGCGATATTTCAAAGCGCCGCGAGGCCGAAGAAGCACTGCAGCGCGCCAAACAAGAACTTGAAGTGCGCGTCGATGAACGCACCCGTGAATTATCGATTGCGCTGCACCAGCTGCGCGAACTTTCCGCGCACGCGCATTCGGTGCGTGAAGAAGAGCGCACCCGTATCGCACGTGAAATCCATGACGAACTCGGCAGTTTGCTGATCGCACTAAAGCTCGATGTGAACTGGATGGCGCGCCGTGTCACCGCGCTCGAACCGGTAGCCCGCAAGTGCGCAACGATGAATCATCTGATCGAATCTGCGGTCGACAATGTCGGTCGCATCATCACCGATCTGCGCCCTAGCATTCTCGATCATCAGGGCTTGATCGCCGCGCTGGAATGGCACATCCAGGAATTTGCAGAAGCCAGGGAATTGCGCTGCGATGCGAAAGTCAGCGTTGCAACCGACGCGATTGGCGTGACGCCTGAAGCGACGATGGCGACTGCCGCCTTCCGCATTTTTCAGGAAATGCTGAGCAACGTCGCGCGCCATGCGCAGGCTTCAGCGGTTGCCATTCGCATTAACCTCACCTTGCAATCACTGCAAATGACGGTCGAGGATAACGGCGTTGGTGCCAGCAAGGCGGCCTTGTCGCACGCCACGTCATATGGTGTGATGGGCATGCGCGAACGCGCATTGCACTTCGGTGGCACGCTGACCATCGACAGCACGCCGGGTAGTGGTACACGCGTGTGCCTGACTTTGCCGCTGCAGTTGGCTGCTGAAAGTCACACATGATCCGCGTGCTGCTGTGCGACGATCACCGCATCGTACGCGAAGGCCTGAAACAAATTCTGGCGGATACCGACGACATCGAAGTGGCCGGCGAATGCGCCGACGGCCCGCAAGCGATTGCGCAAGCCGCGGTATTGGCAATCGATCTGGTGTTGCTCGATATTGCGTTGCCGCTACGAGATGGTCTGGACGTGCTGCGCCAATTAAAGCAAGATCTTCCGCGCCTGCCGGTGCTGATGCTGTCGACTTATCCGGAAAAACAGTATGCGGCGCGTTGCTTTCGACTCGGTGCGGCGGGCTATCTGAACAAGAGCGCCGATCCGGAATTATTGACGGCGGCAATCCGCAAGATCGCTGCAGGCGGCGTGCATGTGAGTGCTGCGATGGCCGAATCGATGGTCGCAGAACTCGGTGCCCAATCTGAAAAAAAACCGCACGAGATGCTGTCGCACCGCGAGTACCAGGTCTTTCGCATGATCGCCGCCGGCCAAAGCGTAAAAGAAATCGCTGCTCAACTCGCGCTCAGCCCCACCACGGTTGCCACCTACCGCAGCCGTATTCTGGAAAAAACCGGCGCAGTCAACGACGTTGGTATCGCGCTGTATGGCCTCACGCACCACCTGCTCGACCTGTAACGTACCTGCTTGTAGTTCAGGCTCTACACGTCGTCGCTGCAGCGTGACACGCTACGAGTCGTTGGCCCGCTGCTTGCAACATGCTTGGCAAGACCACCCCGTCCGCCAAGGAGTTTGCTATGTCATCGATCTATCGTCCCTACGACCCCAATCATAACGGCGGCGGCTGCAGCTGCGGCCAGCACGCCAGCGCAGAGGAGCATGAGGCCCAAGCGCGGCGCATGAACCCCGAATTGCTCAGCAATGATGTGGTGGAAGAAGCGGTGTTGCGCGCCATGTTCCCGCAAGACGCGATTCGCCGCACCTTTTTGCGCGCAGTCGGCGCCAATACGGTGCGTGCCGCGATTGCCAGCGTGCTACCGCTCGGTGCACTGCAGGCAATGGCGCAAGAAAAAAATGGCGCGGTTGAAAAGAAAGACCTGAAAATCGGCTTCATCGCGATTACCTGCGCGGCACCATTGATCATGGCTGACCCGCTCGGCTTTTATAAAAAGCAGGGCTTGAATGTCACGCTGAACAAGACCGCTGGCTGGGCGCTGATTCGCGACAAGATGGTCAACAAAGAACACGACGCCTCGCACTTTTTGTCGCCGATGCCGCTGGCGATGTCGATGGGTTTGGGCTCGAACCCACTGCCGATGCGGGTCGCCACGATTCAAAACATCAACGGTCAGGCGATCACGCTGGCTATGAAACACAAAGACAAGCGCGATCCCAAGCAATGGAAAGGCTTCAAGCTGGCGATTCCGTTCGAGTATTCGATGCACAATTATCTGCTGCGCTATTACTTGGCCGAGCATGGTCTCGATCCGGATCGCGATGTGCAATTGCGCGTGACACCGCCGCCAGAGATGGTGGCCAATCTGCGCGCCGGCAATATCGACGGCTTCCTCGGACCTGATCCCTTCAATCAGCGTGCGGTGTACGACGAAGTCGGCTTCATTCATATTTTGTCGAATGAAATCTGGAATGGTCACCCATGCTGCGCGTTCGGCATGTCGGAAGATTTTGTCAAACAAAATCCGAATACGTTCGCCGCACTCTACCGCGCCGTATTGAACGCGGCGGCAATGGCGCATGACCCGGCCAATCGTTCGCTGGTGGCCAAAGTAATCTCGCCTGCAGCGTACCTGAATCAACCAGAAACCGTTGTCGCGCAAGTCTTGACCGGTAAATTCGCTGATGGTTTGGGCAACGTCAAGAACGTGCCGAACCGCGCCGATTTCGATCCGGTACCGTGGGATTCAATGGGCGTCTGGATCTTGTCGCAGATGAAGCGCTGGGGCTACATCAAAGGCGATGTCGACTACAAGGCAATTACCGAAAAAGTGTTCTTGCTGACAGACGCAAAAAAATACATGAAGGAACTCGGCCAGCCTGTACCCGAAGGTGCGTATAAAAAATACAGCATCATGGGCAAGGAATTTGACCCTGCAAAGGCCGATGCGTATGTGAACAGTTTCGCCATCAAGCACACCACATGAAGCCGACCTTGTTGACCCTACGCGCCGGGATGATCTCGCTACTGATACTGGTGGTGTTTGTCCTCGGCTGGCATCTTGCTACTGCGCCGATCGCCAGCAAAGCCGTAGTGGCAGGCGTCTCTGCAGGCACGATCGAGCAGCAGGAATACGCCAAGCTGATGGGCGGCTCCGGCAGCACCGAAGCAGCCAAGACGACCGGTTTTCCGACGCCGATGCAAATGGGCGAAACCATCGTCAAGCAATTGTCGAATCCGTTTTACGATAACGGTCCGAACGACAAAGGCATCGGCATTCAGCTGGCATTTTCGTTG
>JAYTZV010000242.1:0-10923 GCA_043741695.1 Burkholderiales bacterium | reverse complement strand
GTAATTCGAACTCCGCATTTCAGACGGTGCACTACCGTAAAGGCAGCACCTGCGCTGCACTACAGCTGATCCCAGGTATCAATTTCATACGAGGTGGGATCATGACTTTTTCCGTCAGGGATTTTTTGCACGATCTCAGTCGGAACTGCAGTACCGATCCCGCGGTATTGCACTTGGGGTCGGGTACCTTTTTGCTCTTTCAACCCTTGCAGTTGTGTTCCGTGTCTTTGTCGGAATTGCACGATATCGCTGGCAGGATCATTCAGATCGCCGAAAGCGAACACCTGCGCCGGACACGCTTCAACGCACGCAGGCTGCAAACCCACATCAAGCCGGTGCGAACAAAAATCACATTTATCGGCAACGTGATGCACCGGGTCGATATGAATTGCACCATATGGACAAGCCTCGATGCATTTACCAACACTGCTGCAGGTATTGACGTTGATGCCGACGATACCGTTGTCAGCACGTTTGATCGAATCGGTCGGACAGGCCTGCACGCATGGCGCGTCCTCGCAATGCATGCACAGCGTTGGTAAAAAACTGCGTTTGCGTGCCGGGAAGGTACCGTGATCGTAGTAGTACACCTTGGTGCGAAAGACACCGAGTTCAATCTCGTTTTCAACCTTGCAGGCAACCGAGCAGGCATGGCAGCCGATACAGCGTTCCAGGTCAAGGGCCATAGCCCAGCGGGGTTTGGTAACAGTCATTGCGATCCGGGATCAAATCTGCATGCGCTTGGAGACTGCACTGCGCGGGCAGGTTTTCGTCACTATTTTGCATCACTACTTTGCATCAATTTCCACGACAGTGGCCTAATGACTAACGCATCTTTGATCTGAGCCAAGTCGGATCCAAAGTCGGAATTACCTAAACATATTTTATAGTGTGTCGGTTATCTCCGCGCGGCTCTACGATGCGCGGCTACGCGGCTTATTGACTTCAAGAACCTATGTCAAGTCGTATGCAAGTCGGTCTTTCATCGCATCTCGGGAAATTGCACATCCTCAGGTGTCTGTTGATGGCCTCGCACAACAAAGCGGCATTCAATACGGTACCAATGCCGTCTTCACATCCATATTTCCCTCGGCGCGTGGTGCATCTTGCATGCTTCGATTTCGCCTTAGCAAATTCCACACGCTTCCGGTGGCGGACCCGCTGAACCACATCAACATATACGAGCGCCCACTGCCTCAGGATCGCGAGCGGTGCTATCGGCAACCCGGCTAAATCATGGCGTGTACTAGCACCGAATTTTTACTGGAACCTTATGTCAATCAAAATCAAGAAAATTCTTAGCGCATGTCTGTGGAGTACGTGTTTGATCGGTTCAGCCGGGGCAGCACCGTCAGATTGTATTGCTTCCGCGTCCGATGGCACGACCAACTGTTCTGCACCTCGCATCTCCCAGCTTGAATACGGCTACTGTTCAACCACGACATTGATCGTTGCCGAAGCAATGGAAGAAAAATGCTACAAAGCCACCATCGGCGCCGGGAATAAAATCGACAGCGAAGATCAATTATCGTCATTTTTGGGATGCATCATGGCGCTGGGGCCAGAGCACCCGCCGGCACCACCTGCTTTATCCTGGAGGCCGATCGGTTCTTCGGAATACAGCTATAACTGCGGCGCGATGAACGCAACCGCAGCGTTCGGTGGCGTCGAAATGTCAGGCTATGGCGTCATCAACGGTTATGCGTACGGCGGCCTGTTCATCAAGCGATCGCGCGTTGCCGAATGTGCGCAAGGCTTTGGTTCACTCAATGGCACTGACGGAAAACTTTCGCACTGTACCCGCCCCACAACCAACACCTGCGAGCACGTTGGTGATCCGATGAGCATCGCATCGGGTGAGCAGACGTACTCTGAAACAGATTTTTCCGCGGCCGGATTATTCCCGCTCGAATTCAAGCGAAGCTATACCAATCTCGGCTTCTATAGTCCGGTCGTTGCCGGCGCGCCGGTATCCGCCGGTTTTGGCAACACATGGCGACACTCGTACGACCGTCGCATCTTCTTTGAGAACAGCAACTTTGTTGTTGCTTCTGCGTTGCGCCCCTCCGGGCTGGTAAAGCACTTTCGTACGAACGGCAAAGAGGTATTGAATCAAGATGGGGCCGGCGACAGGTTGACCGCAACAACCGATAGCAGCGGCAAGAAAAACGGATGGCTCTATAACGAAGCCGGTGGCGTGACCGAAACCTACGATGCGCAAGGTCGCTTGCTGCGCATTACGGCGCGCAATGGACAAAGCCAGACGCTTACCTTCAGCAATACACAAACGCCCACATCAATCGCGCCGGCTGCCGGCTTGCTGACAAGCGTAGCGGATCAATTCGGCCGGCAACTCAAGTTCACGTACAACAGCAAAAGCAGGCTGGCAACCATGACCACGCCGCGCGGTCAGGTGTACAGCTATGAATTCGATGCGTTGGAAAATCTCCGCAAAGTCACCTACCCTGACGGCAAGGTAAAGACTTATTTTTACAACGACAACGCCGCATTTGCGAGCAATGGCGGCCCGTATGGACTGACCGGCGTTGTCGATGAAAACGGCGTCCGCGTGTCGAATTTTTCTTATCGTGATGGCTACTGGAATACGCCCGATATCACTGAAGAAGCCGGCGGCGTCGGTCGTTATGCCCGAACGAATTCAGGCAACATTGTCACGATCACTGATCCCCTTGGCACCCAGCGCAATTACGAAATATCGACTATTCATGGCGTGCAGCGAGTAACGTCACAATCACAACCTGGCGGTGCCGGTTGCGTTGCCGCTTCCCAAAAGGCGACGTTTGATATCAACGGCAACGTAAAGACGCGCACTGATTTCAACGGCTCGGTCACCAGCTACCAATTTGATCTGGCTCGTAACCTCGAGACCCAACGCATCGAAGCATTCGGTACAGCGCAGGCACGCATCATTAACACCGAGTGGCATCCGACCTACCGGCTTGTAAAGCGTATTGCCGAGCCACTGCTGATTACCACGATGACGCATGATGGCGCGGGTAACGTGCTTACGCGCATACTGCAGCCAACCAGTGATGCCAACGGCAGCCAGGGTTTCACTGCCATACCGGCGGGTTCAGCACGGGTTTGGGGATATACCTACAACGCGGTCGGACAAGTTCTGACCCTGACCGGTCCGCGCAAAGATCTAGCCGATGTGACGACGACCGCCTACGATGCGGCCTCCGGCAACGTGCGCACCGTGACCAACTCCGCCGGACAAGTGACAACCTTTAATGAATTCGACGCCGACGGTCGGGCAACCATGTTCACCGATCCAAACGGCACCGTCACCACCTTGAAACATGCGCCGCGTGGTTGGCTACTCAGCGCAGCTACCAAGGAGGCTGGCTCCGCCAACGTGCAAACAACCAACTACACCTATGACAATGCGGGACAGTTGAAAACAGTAACATCACCAGCCGGCGAGACGCTGACGTTCGGCTACGACGGCGCTCATCGCCTGGTCGACATCAAGGATGGTTTGAACAACAAGATCAGCTACATTCTGGACAAGATGGGCAACCGTACAACTGAAACGGTAAGCGACCCGACCGGGGCGCTGTCGCCTTCGGTGTCGCGCACTTTTGATGCATTGAACCGGCTCCAAGATGCTACCGGGGCGACGCAGTAACACGTTGGCAACAGTACGATTGCATTCGACAGTTTGAACTAGCCAAAAAAGAGAGGGTTACATGCTTAACTGCGTGTAACCCTCGATATTTTTTATGGGCCTCCCGTGAGTCGAACACGGTACCAACGGATTATGCGCTTGCCAAGCAGACCATGTCTGCAGGAAAGTCACGGTGGCATAAGTACAGATTGACCAACACTGGTGTATCTGGCGAATCAGTCACTAAGCGAAATTTAGCAAGCCTTTCAGTGTTTTATAAGTTTCAATGTCGAACCGAATTACCTAAGAGATTTAGACAATACGCTTTTGGTAATGTATCCCTTATTGATTAAGCCGCCCATCGCAACGCTCAATGTGGAACTCGTGGCCGATTAGTTTGCGTTGTTCTTTTAAAGCCAATTTAAGTTAAAGACTAGGCGACCTCAAGAACAATCACCCAATAAAACCCAAGTTCGCATATCGTCAATGATTCACAATAAAACTGACTAATAAGTTCGTGTACTCAATTGGGAACTCTTGATTCGAAAGGTGCGCCGCTGGCAATTCAACATATTGAGCTTTAGGGATTTGCGCCGCTAAGAACTTCCCATCCGCTGGCGGCGTTGGCAAATCAGCGCTACCACTTATAACAAGCGTGGTTGCTTGAATTGAGGCCACCTCGTTGCGCAAGTCGTTATCACGAACTGCGATGCAATTTGCAGCATATCCGGGCGATGAAGTCGCACTCAACATCGCTTCCAGATGTACAACTTTGTCAGGATTTGCCTGCGCGAACGCCGGTGTCAACCAGCGAGAAACAACTGCCGACGCAATTGATGCAACACCATTACGTTCAACGGCAGCGGCGCGATCGGTCCACCCGGAGGATGGTCCGATCCATGCTGCCGTATTGCTTAAAATGAGTTGATGAATTCGTTCCGGCTTATGTATAGCAAGCCACATTGCAGTAATGCCACCCATCGATAATCCACATACGTGTGCGCGCTGGATATCGAGATGATCAAGCAAACAAACAACGTCTGTACCTAGTTGTGCGATGTTGTATGGCCCGGTTGGTACGGAAGATTTGCCGTGACCACGTGTGTCGTATCGCAGCACCTGAAATTTGCTGCTTAGTGCTTCCGCTTGCGGATCCCACATTTCCAGCGACGTGCCGAGCGAGTTTGAAAATAGTAGTACGGGTGCATCGGATGGACCCTCTATCTGATAGTGAATCTGTACGTCATCGTGCGACATGTAAGGCATTCGTGCTCCTATCCTTGGTCACCGCCGCCTACTGGCAGGACAGACCCGGTAATATATTTTGCTTCGTCGCTGGCCAAAAATAAAATTGCCCGTACCTGATCTTCGATTTCGCCATAGCGCTTCATCGAACTTGAAGCGATCGTCTGATCGATGATTGCCTGGTACCAGACTTCTTCCTGAGCAGACAGCGGCTGAGGGTTGCGAGGGATTTTACGCGGCGGTGCGTTCGTACCACCGGTTGCAACCGCATTCACGCGAATACCGTTAGCGGCTTGTTCGACCGCAAGACTCGCTGTTAGCGCGTTGACGCCGCCCTTGGTAGCGGCGTACGGAATTCGATGAATGCTACGGGTGGCAATCGACGAAACATTGACGATCACGCCATGTTGACGCTCGATCATTGACGCTAACACCGCGTGACAACACCACATCGTCGGAAATAATGATCGGCGGATTTCTGCTTCGATCTGCGCTTCCTCGTATTCCTGAAACGGTTTTGCCCAAATAGTGCCGCCGACGTTATTGATCAACACGTCGATCCGGCCATGTTTTGCAAGCGCTGTTCGCATTACAGACTGCGCGCCGGCATACATCTCCAAATCGGCAATGACGGGTATGACGTTACCACCCGATTCGGCAATAACTGCAGCCACATCGTGCAACAGCGGCGAGCGGTCTGCAATAACAAGTAATGCGCCCTCGTTGGCAGCAGCAAGCGCAACACCCTCACCAATGCCTTGTGCTGCGCCAGTAACAACGACGACTTTTTCTTCAAAGCGCTTATTGAAATTCATGCATCAACACTCGCAGAAAAACGCTCGTAGAAGAAATTGCGGGGAGGCCTACCAGATGCGTCCATCCAGTTGCTCACGGCGTCGACCATTGCGACCGGGCCACACAAGTAGACATCCGTCTCACCGCCATTTAGCCAATCGGCATCAATGTGTGAGGTGACATACCCTTTGCGCGAATGCGCGCTAGCGTCGCTTGCGACGCACGTGCGGTATTCGAAGGCAGGCAGCCGTTGGGCAAAGTCATTCAGCTGCTCAAGCGCCACGAGATCAATATCATGCGTTACACCGAAGACCATGCGTATCGGATGATTGCTGCCGGTTTCCACCAGGTTTTCAAGCATCGACAAAAAAGGAGCGATACCGGTTCCACCTGCGAGAAACAGGACAGGTCGCGTGACAGGGCGCAAATAAAAACTGCCGAACGGCCCCGTAATTGGCATCTGTTGACCGGCGCTTGCCGTGTCGGTCAGGAAGGTACTCATCTTTCCACCAGGAACATTGCGTACGACAAAGGCTGCGCGCTTATTGCCGGGGCCAGAGCTGAACGAGTAAGCGCGGGTCAACGCGGTACCTGGGATACCAACCTTGACGTATTGACCTGGCAAAAAACTGATTGCCTTGTCCAACTCAACTGACAACTCAATAGTCGATTCCGATAATTGCGCTACGGTGACAATCGTTGCGGCATGCGTTGTCGGTGCGCTCTTGCAGGCGTCCGACGACGCCAACACCTGAACCACCAGATTCGATCGGGGACGTGCCTGACACGCCAAAATAAACCCTTTGGCCGCATCTTCCGGTGTGAGTGCATACTCAATATAACTTGATGCTGGCATATCGACGTCGCCCGACTCGCAAAAACTGCGGCAGGTGCCGCACGCGCCATCGCGGCAGTCGAGCGGGATGTTGATTTTTTGCCGATAAGCGGCGTCCGATATCGTCTCGGATGGGTCGCACTCAATGAAGCGTGTAGCCCCATCTTCGAACTGGAGGGCAATACTGAATGTCATGACTGACTCCTGCACCAGGCGAACATGGCCTGTGCGTATCAAGGTGGTTTTTCAATCGTATTTTTGACGTGTTGTCTTGTCTGATTCTGCTGGCCTGATTCTTCTAGCTTAATTTTTTGGTCTGACCGTCAGATGTGATACACGTCAATAACCTGGTGAATGTAATCGTTCTTCAGAACGATGTATTTATTGCGAATGACTGGGCTATCCCCTGAAAAATCAATTTCGCATCGTGTCATGCCAAAGTGCGTGAAGTCGGTTTTGTACCGATGGCTCAGCGTCAACCAGTTGTAGCGCACGGTGCAAATTGCGCCCTCAATCTTTTCAATTTCAATATTATTCAGATTGTGACTCGTGCGCGTACTCGGCATCGTGGCGGACGAACGCTCGGTTTTTATCCGAAAAATGCGATCTTCCAACCCTTGGCGATTTGGATAATAAATCAGTGAAATTTCGCGCTGCGGATCGCTGGTCAAGGTATTGTCGTCATCCCAGGACGGCATCCAATACACGGCGTCAGGGTGGTAGCAAAGTAGCCAGTCGTCCCACTGCTCATCGTCGAGCAGACGCGACTCGCGATACAAAAACTGACTCACCGTACCGAGGTCGATGGCGTTGGTGACCGCGCTCATTTCGATTGCTCCTCGGTCGCCTTTTTCATCACGTCGTGCCAGAAGCGATGTTGCACCGTATACAAACCCTCGTCCTCGGTTTTGACGCCGCTCATGATGGGTTTAAGCCCAATGCGTGCTGCTTCTTCATCTGGTCCGTCAATCCAATGTTTCGAGCCGCGACTCATATCGTTCCATTCGAGCGCGATACCGCCGTAACCTTCCTGGCAGGCGCGAAACTCTTCCAGATCGTCCGGTGTGGCCATTCCGCTGACGTTGAAAAAATCTTCGTACTGACGAATACGCTGCGAGCGCGCTGCGTCCGACTCCCCTTTTGGCGCGATGCAGTAAATGGTCACCTCGGTTTTGTTGACCGAGATCGGGCGCAACAGTCGGATCTGCGAGCCAAACTGATCCATCAAATAAACGTTCGGATACAAGCACAAGTTACGTGATTTTTCGATCATCCAGTCTGCCGTCGCTGCACCAAATTTTTCTGCGTACTCGTCGCGACGCGGATAATTTGGCCGGTCTTGCGGGTTCGCCCACTGGGTCCATAAGAGCAAATGACCATTTTCGAACGCGTAAAAACCGCCGCCTTGCTTACCCCATTTTCCTGCATCCATCGCACGAATTTGGTCGGGTGTTGCTTCGCGCTGTTTGCGGGCATTGGTGGTCGCCGCGTAATTCCAGTGCACGGCTGAGACGTGATACCCGTCAGCGCCATTCTCTGCCTGCAGCTTCCAGTTGCCCTCGAACGTGTAGGTAGACGCGCCTCGCAGTACTTCAAGACCATCGACCGACTGATCGACAATCATGTCGATAATTTTGGCTGCCTCACCCAAAAACTCGGTCAACGGTGCAACGTCTGGATTGATACTGCCAAACAGGAAGCCGCGATAATTTTCGAACCGCGCTACTTTTTTCAAGTCATGCGAACCTTCCTTGTTGAAGCAATCCGGGTAGCCTGCATCTTCCGGGTCCTTCACCTTCAGCAGCTTGCCGCTATTGTTGAAAGTCCAGCCATGGAAGGTGCAGGTATAGGTCGCGCGGTTTCCGCGTTTTTGACGGCACAAGGTAGAGCCACGATGGGTGCACGCGTTTATGAATGCATTTAACTCACCTTGGCGATTTCGCGCAATGACCACTGGCTGACGACCGATCTGCGTCGTGTAGTAATCGTTGATGTTTGGCACCTGACTTTCATGCGCCAGATAAATCCAGTTGCCTTCAAGTATATGTTTCATCTCAAGCTCGAACAGCGCCTCATCGGTGAATGCGCTGCGATGAATGCGATGGTCGCCCGTCGATTTGTTCTCGACCAGCAAACGATCTATGTCGTTTGCGCTGACATCTTTAATTGGTATAACGTTCATGACTGTCTCCTCCGATTTGCCAACTAGGCAGCTACCCGCGTACGCTCGACTTCACCGCTAATGACGTTATCGTTCGCGTTGACCAGTCGGAAGTCAAAATCAATACTGACGAACGGTTTGGTGAGTTCACGCTTGGCGATTTCGGCAGCGTCGTTCACCCGCGTCAGGCCAGGAACCAGCCCTTCGCGGCTGGCAAAGGCAAAGTCATCCCAAAGATAAGCATCGCCATCGATATTGATCTGCGTCGTCAGGCGACGATGTCCCGCTGCACTGACAAAAAAGTGCACGTGCGCCGGACGACGTCCGTGACGACCCAACTTATTAAGCAGTGCCTGGGTCGTACCGTTAGGTGGGCAGCCGTAGCCGCACGGCATAATGCTGCGGAATTGGTAGCGACCGTGTGCATCGGTGAGAATGGAACGGCGCAAATTGAAATGCGATTGTGACGGGTCGAAAAACGAGTACCCGCCCATCAAGTTTGCATGCCACACCTCGACTTTTGCGTTTTGTAATGGCGCACCATTGCTATCGTAGACAGTGCCCTGCATGTACAAGACTTCGCCTTCATCACTTTCAGTGCCGTCATCAAGGCGGGCGAAACCGACCGACTCCGGTGCGCCGCTAACGTAGAGCGGGCCTTCGATCGTGCGCGGCGTGCCGCCAGTCAGACCGGCGCGCTGATCTGCTTCATCAGCGCGAATATCGAGGAAGCGTTCGAGTCCAAGACCGGCAGCAAGCAGTCCCAACTCATGCGTCGCTCCGGCCTCAGCAAAATACTCGACGCCTTTCCACACTTCCGACGGCGACAGATCGAGGTCTTCTACGGCTTTGAACAGATCGCCAACCAAGCGGACGACGACTTGCTGCGTACGTGCATCGACTGGACCTTTGGCGGTGTCGACGACGAAGTTACGGACCAGTTGTTCAATTTGTTGGTGATTCATTTGTATCTCCAGTGTTGTTTTAATTGAATACGTTTTTGTTTAACTTTGATTACAGATCATTCTCACGAATTGACGACGGATGCCGCAGCAGCGCCATTACTTCGATGCGCATGAAAGGAAACAACGGTAGCGTCGACAAGATGTCGTGCAGTTGATCGTTGCTCTCAACATCAAAAATACTGATGTTGGAATATTGGCCAGCGATACGCCACAAATGCCGCCAAGTTCCGGACTGCTGTAGTTCAGCTGCGCGGGCTTTTTCAACGCGTTTTAATTCGCCGGCTTTCTCAGCGGGCATATCGTGTGGCAGCGCCACATCCATTCGTACATGAAATAGCATCACTGTCCTTTCAAAAATTAATTAGTGGCGACGCACTTCCGCCAACTTGCGCATATCGACATCAATTCCCAAACCTGGGGTCGTGGGTACCTGGAGCATGAAGTCTTTGTAGACGAGTGGCTCGACCAAAATTTCACGCGTCAGCAAGAGAGGACCGAACAGCTCGGTACCAAAATCGAGGTTGGCAAATGTTGAAAACAAGTGCGCCGACGCCGCGGTGCCAACTGAACCTTCCAGCATCGTGCCGCCGTACAGCGAGATTCCCAACAAACCGGCAACGTCGGCAACCAGTCTCGCTGGCACTAGTCCACCCGACTGACAGATCTTGATTGCGAAAACATCCGCCGCTGCGGCTTGCCCGATAGTCATTGCATCGAGCGGTCCGTGCAAAGCCTCGTCGGCCATCACCGGCACTGCAAAACGTTGGGCCAGGCGACTCATTGCTGCAATCATTTCTGCGCGAACGGGCTGCTCGATCAAATCGACCCCGCCAGCCTCCAAGGCGGCGATTCCTCGAACTGCATCAAGCTCCGACCACGCCATGTTGACATCAACACGGACGCTGACTGCGTCACCAAGGGCGCGTTTAATCGCAAGCACATGCGCTACGTCTTTTTCAACGCTGTGCGCACCAATCTTCAACTTGAAGATATTGTGCCGCCTCGCTTCGAGCATTTGCTCGGCCTCTTCGATGTCCTTGGTGGTGTCGCCGCTAGCCAGCGTCCACGCCACCGGCAACGCGTTACGCACGCGACCGCCTAGCAGTTCAGATAAAGGAATATTTAGACGGCGTGCCTGCGCATCCATCAACGCGGTTTCAATAGCGCACTTGGCAAAACGGTTGCCTTGAACTGCCTTACGAATGCGCGCCATGCACATGGCTACATGTGAGGCATCCTGTCCAACGAGCAGCGGAGCGATGTGGCTATCGATGTTGACTTTGATACTCTC
>JAYTZV010000241.1:0-3935 GCA_043741695.1 Burkholderiales bacterium | reverse complement strand
ACCGTCAAGAATCTGTACGACGGCGTGCCCGTTGAAGAGTTGCATAAGTCGGCGATTCTGGCAGCGCGCGCACTGATGGAAAAAGATCCGGCCTACAGCACGGTGACAGCACGCTTGCTAATGCACACGATTCGCAAGGAAGTCTTTGGCAAGGAAGTGGCGCAGGCAGATGCACAAGCAGCGTATCTCGATTACTTCCCGCGCTTTATCAAGAAGGGCATCGAAGCTGAACTGCTTGATACCAAGCTGGCGCAATTCGATCTGAAAAAACTCGGCGAGGCACTGGTGCCGGATCGTGATCTGCAATTTGGTTATCTCGGTTTGCAGACCTTGTACGACCGTTATTTTCTGCATATTCGCGATGTGCGCATTGAAATGCCCCAGGCCTTTTATATGCGCGTGGCGATGGGATTGGCACTGAACGAAATCAACCGCGAAGCGCGTGCGATCGAGTTTTACAACCTGCTGTCGAGCTTTGATTTCATGAGTTCGACGCCGACGCTGTTTAATTCTGGCACGTTGCGTTCGCAACTGTCGTCATGCTACTTGACCACCGTGTCCGATGACCTTGAAGGCATCTACGATGCAATTAAAGAGAACGCGCTGCTGGCCAAATACGCGGGTGGTCTGGGCAACGACTGGACACCGGTACGTTCACTCGGTGCGCACATCAAAGGCACCAACGGCAAGTCGCAAGGCGTGGTGCCGTTTTTGAAAGTGGTCAACGACACGGCAGTCGCGGTCAATCAGGGCGGAAAACGCAAGGGCGCGGTCTGCGCCTATCTGGAAACCTGGCACATGGATATCGAGGAATTCCTCGACCTGCGTAAAAATACCGGTGATGATCGCCGCCGCACGCACGACATGAATACTGCTAACTGGATTCCTGATCTGTTCATGAAGCGGGTCATGGAAAAAGGCGATTGGGTCTTGTTTTCACCGAGCGACGTGCCGGACCTGCATGACAAGGTTGGCCGTGCTTTTGAAGAGGCCTATACCGCGTATGAAGCCAAAGCAGCGCGTGGTGAAATGCGCTTGTTCAAGAAAATCCAGGCACTGGATTTGTGGCGCAAGATGCTGTCGATGCTGTTTGAAACCGGTCATCCGTGGATTACATTCAAAGATCCATGCAACATCCGTTCGCCGCAATCGCATGTCGGTATGGTGCATAGCTCGAACCTGTGCACTGAAATCACATTAAATACCAACGACTCTGAAATTGCAGTGTGCAATCTGGGTTCGGTCAACATGCCGGCGCACATGAAAGATGGTCAGTTGGACCATGTGAAGTTGCAGAAGACTGTGCGCACCGCAATGCGCATGCTCGATAACGTTATCGACATTAATTATTACGCAGTCAAAAAAGCGCGCGACTCGAACCTGCGCCATCGTCCGGTTGGTCTGGGCATCATGGGTTTCCAGGATTGCCTATATGAACTACGCGTGCCTTACGCGTCTCAAGAAGCGGTCGAATTTGCCGACAAGTCCATGGAGGCAGTGTGCTACCACGCTTACTGGGCATCCACCGAGTTGGCCAAGGAGCGCGGCAAATACGCGACTTATAAAGGCTCACTCTGGGATAAAGGTGTTTTGCCTCTGGACACACTGGATATGCTGCTTGAAGAGCGGGGCGGCTACGTTGAAGTTGACCGTTCAGCCACGCTGGACTGGGACGCCCTGCGCGAGAAGATTGCACTGGACGGCATGCGTAACTCCAACTGCGTGGCCATTGCGCCGACCGCCACCATTTCCAACATCATTGGTGTGGACGCCTGCATTGAGCCGTGCTTTGGCAACCTGTCGGTCAAGTCCAACTTGTCGGGTGAATTCACTGTCATTAACCATTACCTGGTGCGTGACCTGAAACGCCTGGGTTTGTGGGACGACGTGATGGTTGTTGACCTGAAACACTTTGACGGTTCACTGCGCCCCATCGACCGTGTACCGCAAGATATCAAGGCGCTGTACGCCACCGCGTTTGAAGTAGAAACCTCATGGATTGTGGAAGCCGCTTCACGTCGCCAAAAATGGATTGACCAGGCTCAGTCGCTCAATATTTATATGGCCGGCGCATCTGGCAAAAAGCTCGACGAAACCTATAAGCTCGCTTGGCTGCGCGGCTTGAAGACCACTTACTATCTGCGCACACAAAGCGCTACGCATGCTGAAAAATCAACCGTGACTGCCGGCAAGATGAATTCCGTTGCATCGAGTACAGCCACAGCAACCGGCAGCATGAGTGCACTCGACAAAGCCGCTGCTGCGGCGCAAGCACAAATGAATGCAATGCCTGCAACCGACATCAAGTTTTGTGCAATCGACGACCCAGGTTGCGAGGCCTGTCAATGAAAACGGATGACTCATTTCGATGTAATTGAGCAACACAAATTTGCAGCGACATGAATGAACACTTTTCATTTTGTTTCGCTGCTTTCATAATCACGAAGTATTGGAAGCTACTATGTTGACCTGGGACGAAGAAGTCAAACCATCACTGCAAAATTCCCTTCACGGCGGCATGCCGAGCAGCCGTTCGCTGGATTCTGTGTCTTCGAATTCAGAGGTCGTATCGCCGAATATTCGTATGCTCAATGATGGCGCCTACATACCTAATGCAGAGCGCGGTGTACCACCTGTTGCAGTGTCTGCAGTCGAGCCAAAAAATGCTGCACCCGCCGTCATGAAACGCGTCAAGGCTTCAGACAAACGCATCATCAACGGCCAGACCGACGTTAACCAGTTGGTGCCGTTCAAATACAAATGGGCCTGGGAAAAATATTTGGCCACCTGCGCTAACCACTGGATGCCGCAGGAAGTCAACATGACGCGCGATATCGCCTTGTGGAAAGACCCAAACGGCTTGACCGATGACGAACGCCGTCTGGTCAAACGAAACCTGGGGTTTTTTGTCACGGCTGATTCACTGGCTGCCAACAACATTGTGCTGGGAACATACCGACACATTACAGCGCCCGAGTGCCGGCAGTTTTTGCTGCGTCAAGCGTTTGAAGAAGCCATTCATACCCATGCTTACCAGTACATCACTGAGTCGCTCGGTCTGGACGAAGCTGAGATTTTTAACGCCTACAACGAAGTACAGTCCATCAAGGACAAAGACCAATTCTTGATTCCGTTCATTGAAGTCATCTCCAACCCGCACTTCAAAACCGGTACGCATGAGGCAGATCAAACGCTGCTCAAGTCACTGATTGTGTTTGCCTGCCTGATGGAAGGGCTGTTCTTCTATGTTGGCTTCACGCAGATTCTGGCGCTCGGTCGACAAAACAAAATGACAGGCGCTGCCGAGCAGTACCAGTACATCTTGCGCGACGAGTCTATGCACTGCAACTTTGGCATCGATTTGATCAATCAGCTCAAACTTGAAAATCCCGGTCTCTGGACGGCTGAGTTCAAAGCCGAAATCAAGGCACTGTTCATGCAGGCTGTCGAGCTGGAATACCGCTATGCCGAAGACACCATGCCGCGCGGCGTGCTGGGGCTGAATGCGTCCATGTTCAAAGGCTACCTGCGCTACATTGCCAACCGCCGCGCCACACAAATTGGCTTGGAAACCTTGTTCCCGAACGAAGAGAATCCGTTTCCATGGATGAGCGAAATGATTGACCTGAAGAAGGAACGCAACTTCTTTGAGACCCGCGTGATTGAGTACCAGTCGGGTGGCGCGTTGTCATGGGATTGATTTGAAACTGCTACAAAATTAGACCCACATCATGTTTTTCAGAATTGCAATGTCCAACAGCCGTGCCGAAGAGCATGCGTTGGGCAATGCTCCGGTGTTCGCAGCGCTGGGCCCGGTTACCCGCTGGCTCAACACTGCGAATCGCTTTGCGTACTCCAAACGCGAAGTGCTCTTTGCAACGTAAAAAGGAGAAAACTATGGCAACTGCGAAAAAACCTGCGGCTAAAAAAGCTGC
>JAYTZV010000240.1:0-10931 GCA_043741695.1 Burkholderiales bacterium | reverse complement strand
CTGAAATCATGAAGCCTTACGATACGGCGCTGGGCGAACCGGTACGTGCCTTGGTCATGACAGAAAAAATGTACCGTGAACAGCCAGATGTGGCGGCGCGTTTTATGCAGTGTTTTGTTGCCGCAACCCGTCATTTCATTAAGGACCCTGTTGTTGCTGAAAAGTATGTTCGTTCTACGATGTTCAAAAATCAGCTCAGCGCAGACGACTATCGCGAGGCGATGGAAAATGCTTCGCTTACCGAAGACATCACGGTTGCACATGTGCAGCTGACGACTGATTACATGGTGAAATTCGGTATTGGGAAAATGGCCAATCCACCATTGGCGGCAGATTGGGTCAAGCTCGATTTGTTGAGTGCAGCTCAAAAAGTGGTGAAGCGCTGAACCGGGCTCTTCAGTAGAAAAACTACGCACGCCGCGCAGGTCTTCCAGCCTGTGCTGGTGTACCTCGCCGCGACTGTCCTGAACAATAATCTGCTTCAAATTAGCGTTTGAGGCGGGTCTGACCGATGGCGCGCGTTTTTGCTCACGGTAACCGTGCGAACGCTTCATCGCTGCCGCAAATTATCGCTGATACGTTAATCGTGTTGTACCCGGTTCTGGACTGCGCCTTTTGTTTTTATTACTACTCCAATTAATTCAAGAGATGGATTGGAGATATTTTTCTGCATCGTAATGACCGTCGTAGTGCTGCTAGAGTTGTTTCATAAAGCATTGATTAATTCATGTCGGTGACCGTGGCCCTAACTGCACATGCTCCGATATTGAAAATCCTTGCGACGTCGCCGATATCGCGAGGATTTGCAGCTAGCAAGCTTAACTTTAAGGTTTTTTCGATCCACCAAAATTAGCCAGAGCCTTCTCGATTGTCGATCGTTTATTTATATCGTAGTAGAAATGATGTCTAGCGGCCGACTTACTGCAGTGCGAGCAGGTTATGTGATCATGACAATTGAAAATCGACATTGGAGTGTTACAATTTGTCTTTATTTTGAACGTTTGATCAGAAGCAATCGAATAATTGCTAGCAGTTATTCAAGTCGCGATCAAACAGACTCTGGCCATGATTTACAATAATTAGTCCCGCAAATTTTTGTGTCGATAATCGGAATAAATTCCACATTTCACTGGAGATGCTTATGGCAACCTACAAAGAATTAACTGAAAAAATCGAATCTCTTCAAAAAGAAGCGGCGCAAGCACGCCAAAGTGAAATTGCGCACGCGATCGCTGATATTAAAGCGACAATGAAAGAATACGGAATCACGATTGCGGATCTCGGATTGAACGTTAGCAAGAAATCTAGCAAGGTAAAAGATCCGGTAGCGGCAAAGTTCCGCGATAACGTTTCCGGGGCAACATGGTCCGGCCGCGGCAAGCCACCGCGCTGGATTGCAGGAAAAAATCGTATCGATTTTTTGATCAAATAACACAGTCGGATGCACAATATCGTGCATTCAATGAAGGTACTGCACCGTTGTGTTGTTCAAATATTGCAGTTTGAAAGGTTAGTTTAATCAATATCGATATTGATTAAAATATAACCACCACAGTGTTTTGTAGTCTGTCGAGTGCGTTTTACTTTGCCGCATAAGATAAACACCAAATCACTTCCCCGTGGCGATCTAGTGTTCTGCTAGTCGCACGAGTTTTTGATTATGCTATTTCGGGCGCTTGCGACGGCGTTCTGATCAAAAAAATGCTCCGGTGCGAAATATTCGCGCCAGAGTATTTGTTGATATTCGACTCCCGCCGAAAACCTTGCGCTTAAAAATTGCCTCACAAGTACTCGCTTTTGCGTGATGTTAGCTAAGCTGATTAGCCGCCTCGGCAAGCTTGGCCATTCCCTTAACTTTTGCCATCGCATTGTTTTGTGCAATGCGCCACAATGCGTCTTCTGCGGCTTGCTGCGTTAACTGTTGCATGTTTTGCTCAGAAGTTAACGCACTCTGATATCGCGCTTCGTCGCGAGTCGAACTGTCGGCATTGATCTGGTTGGCGGTAAAAGCCATGATTTGCTCCTGAAATAGTTAATCTTTACAATAATTCAAACAAATTCGTACGACGTATTGACGGCACAATTACGCGCGTAGCCGAAGGCCTGTCGCAGCAAAAATACGAAAAATGTGTTTCAAAGTTCATCCTTCGCACTGATACGCACTTCAAACCGCCTAGCTTATATTTGCCCCCACACTTCGCTCTGTTTGGCCATACGCGAAGACTGCGAATCTGCCTGTTTTGTAGCAACACTCCACAAACCTTGTTGCCGTGCTTGATGGGTCAAAAACGCCATTTTTATTTCGGCGGCAAGAGCATCAAAAGCCTGCTCTGTAGCAACCGCAGTAGTGCCTAGACTTGCTGCTGCTTGGCCGCCGGTCTTCACTGCCTTATTAAATATCGACTGTAAGCCCATGTTATTTCTCCTTAAACTATCAAATGGTCGACGCGCAATTGGTGTGTAAAGGGGTTAGCTCCCTGGCTAATAAGTGTTGCGACCCAAAAATTGGTTCCTTGAATATCTGGAAAATTACGTACTACGCAGTGTGTTTAGGAGCGACCACAAAATTTCCGATAGGTACGCGTTAATGGGTGCTTGAATCCAGCACACTATTCCAAAATAGCGACCGAACTAATTCGAGTCTGCTGCAACCTATTGAAGACTGCTGGCGCGCCGACCTCGGCTGGTCAAACTTACTTCGATAACCAGTGGAGATTTTCATGCCAAACGACGACATCAAACACGCAATGCGACGCCTCAGCACACGCTATGACAATGCCAATGAAGGCCTCGACGATTTTTACCAGCGTCAAATGCACGGCGAAGAAACCGACGCTGCCGAGTTTTTCGCGCTTGTGCAGCAACGCGCAACGTCGCAGCAGGCGATGGAGGCACAGTTCAAATTGCAGGAAAAGCCGTTGAAGACTGTATTGAGCGAGTCTCATTGACCGATGGATCAATTTGCCCACAATGTCGATTTATCACACTTGCCAGTCGATGCATCCATCGAGATCGATGGGTCGACGGTGTGTTTGCAAGTAATGGACGGTGGTGCGCTGTTGAGCGCGAAGCTAGCTGCGCAATCCGGGCCGGCCGCAGTCAAACGTTACCTCGAACTTGGATTTTCAAATGCGCTCGAATTCGAAGCGGGTTTGGCACTGGATTCAGCGCGCCAGAGCCTGCTGCTCACCCATTGGCTGGCGGGGGTATCGACTTGGGCAAGCGCAGCACAGGCGCTTGAGTTGATGCTGAATCAAGTCGATGTCTGCCGACTGGCAGGAAGAGAAGCAGAGCAACAAGTACCGATAGAAATATCGCGCCGCAACGTCGAAAAACTTTTGCGCTCGCGCGTTGCGCGCTGATGTATTGACTCGTGTAATCCAACGATAGTCGGGGCAATAACGACGCAATTTTTTTAGTTATTTAATCGGCTTTGTCGGCATTTTTGTTTTGAAGGACGTTCGATGAACTTTTTTTCAAGTTCAGGGTGGCAGAAATGCGCAGTCCACGTGCTTGTGACAATCATGAGTGCGTGTTCCAAAATTTGGCTATTCAAATTAACACGGGTAATGCTCGTGTCGCTGGTAACGGGTTGTCTTGCCGCACCCTCCTATGCGGCTGTACCAGCGTCGTGGAAATCTACCGGATTCGCTATTGACGCCAGCGGCATGACGCTAAGCGGGGTATTGCAGGAATTCAGTACCGTCTACAGCGTCAAAATCAATAATGCAATGGCCGGCGACGGTGTAATGCATGGCCGGATCCAGGCGTCGAATGGGGCTGATTTTCTCGACCGTCTTGCGTCGAAATATGCGTTTCGCTGGTTTGTTTATAACGAAGTACTTTACGTTGTACCGAATGCGGATGCATCGTCGCTTCGACTGAAGGTAGGTGAAGATGCTGTAGCAGATTCCAAGGCGGCATTGATCGGCCTGGGGCTGTTCGATGCCCGTTTTGGCTGGGGCGAAATTCCTGATGAGGGCACGGTCATCGTCAGCGGGCCGCGTCAGTATGTCGAACTGGTACGCGAAACCTTGATGCCGATGATGGACAGCCGGCAGGCTGGTCCATCCAAGCAGGTCATGGTGTTCCGGCTGAAATATGCCAGTGCGACCGATCGGACAATGAGTACGCGCGGCCAGCCTGATAACGTCATTCCCGGGGTAAAAACAATTTTGTCGAGTCTGCTGAATTCTTCTTCGCAGAATAGTATCGGGAACGAGGATTTCAATGCAAGTAGCCGCAAGCGCTCGCGCACTGGCAAGAGCGGCCGAGGCAACCCGGAACAAGTGACCACATCACAGCATGGCGGCGAGTCGAGCCGCACCCTGTTGACCAATGCGCGTGAATACAGTCGTAACGGACGTGATGGGCGCGATCAAAATAATAGCGATGATGAAGAGCCCGACGACAGCCGTCGACCTGGCAAGCTAAAACCGCAGGGCGTGAAAATCGACGCCGATCCGTCGCTGAATGCGATCATCATTTACGACAATGCCAGTAAGCGCGCGATGTATCAGTCGCTGATTACGGAGCTCGATATTGAGCCGCAGCAGATCGAAATCGAAGCACTGATTGTCGATATTGATCGCACCAAGCTCAATCAACTGGGTGCCGAATGGGGCTTTTCAGTGGGTAACTTTAGTGCCACATTTAACGGCACCTCGACCGATTCAAAAGGAAATTCTTCACCGATTTCCGGTTCGACATTGTTGATCAAAAATGCGGCCAATTTCTATGCGCGATTAACCGCGATGGAGAGCAAGGGAGATGCGCATGTTTTGGCAAAGCCAACGATTTCGACACTTGAAAACATAGCGGCTGTGCTTGATCTCAGTCAGAGCGCGTATCTGCCGCTGGTCGGTGAACGCGTGGTCGATCTCGCCAACGTCAATGTCGGGACGATGTTAAAAGTCACACCGCGCATCGTGCGCGAGGGGAACTTGACCCGGGTGCGGCTCGATATCAATATCGAAGACGGGGCATTCACCGCGCAAACGGCATCCAGCGCCAATGTAACGCGCTCGACCATCACTACGCAGGCGATTGTCGAATTGCAGCATACCTTGCTCATCGGTGGCTATCATTCGGAGGCTAAAACCCAGACCAAACAAAAGGTTCCTTTATTGGGAGATGTGCCGATCCTCGGTGCGCTGTTCCAGAATAATTCCGACAGCGTCAGCAATCGCGAGCGTCTTTTCCTGATCACGCCACGAATTACGGGAATGACTGCCCAACAGGCAAATGCCGAGTCAACCGTAGCATCGCGCGCCCGCGAAATGCTGCAATCTGCGCCAGTGGTGCCGCTACTTCCGCTCCCGCCACAAAAGCAGCGGGGTGGTGAAAAAATGCCGGGCACGCTACCGCCGCTCGAGACGCTAGCACCGCCACCGCCACCACCACCGCAGCGACAACAGGCACATCAGCCGCCACCGCAGCTGCTGCAACCGCTGCAGCCGCAACGGCAAGTTCCACCGGCGCGCAACGAGGTGTCGAGTGCTCAACCTGGACCTGCGCCGGATCGGGTACTTGCTTCGCTGATCCGGCAACGACGCGGTGCCGCCACCGTTTCAACAGAAGAACCAGCTCAAGCGGATGAGGTTTCGCAGGTGCCAACTCTGCCTCGACCTTATCAGTCCAAAAGCAGCAAGAAAAAAAGAAAGCAGGATGTACTGCTTTTGCGATTTCGTTCGTAGCATGCCCGATCGAGGGCGCGGCGTACCTGGCGTTAACAATTACGCTGATAACAATCACGCTGATAACTTTGCGGGTTGCAAGTTTAGTTGACGTCGAACACGCGCTATTCACGCACTCATTCGAGGCCGCGCCGCTGGTGCGGTACCCCATGCGATTTCAACAGTTGCGACAAATAGGTAGCGAATCCCAATACGCGCTCTGCTAAAATCCACGACCACGCTTTGACAACAACCGGGAGGTCGCACAGATGGATTCGATGATCGAGAAAAAAGAAGAGCTACGCCAACAACTGCGCCAGGCGGCGCTCGAATATCACGAGTTCCCCACACCCGGCAAAATTAGTGTCACCCCCACCAAACAGTTGACCAACCAGCGCGATTTGGCACTGGCGTATTCGCCAGGCGTAGCATCGGCATGCGAAGAAATCGTCGCGGATCCTGCCAATGCATTTCGTTACACCGCACGCGGCAATCTGGTTGCCGTCATTACCAATGGAACCGCTGTATTAGGTCTTGGCAATATCGGACCGCTGGCGTCGAAGCCGGTGATGGAAGGAAAAGCGGTCCTGTTCAAAAAATTCGCCGGCATCGACGTGTTCGATATTGAAATCAATGAGCTGGATCCGGACAAGCTGTGCGACATCATTGCCTCGCTGGAGCCAACCTTCGGCGGAATCAATCTGGAAGACATCAAGGCACCCGAATGTTTTGCGATTGAGCGCAAACTGCGCGATCGCATGAAAATCCCCGTATTTCATGATGACCAGCACGGCACAGCGATCATTGTTGGTGCGGCGATCTTGAATGCACTGAAGGTTGTTGGCAAAAATATTGAATCCTGCAAGCTTGTGGTCAGCGGTGCTGGTGCTGCCGCGCTGGCGTGTCTTGATTTGATCGTCGATCTCGGTTTTCCGCTCAAAAATATTTATGTGACCGACCTGGCTGGCGTCGTCTACAAAGGTCGCGTCGAATTGATGGACCCGGACAAGGATCGTTTCGCGCAAGATACACCGCACCGCACGCTCGCCGACGTCATGCCGGACGCAGATATTTTCCTTGGATTGTCTGCCGGTGGCGTGCTCAAAGCCGACATGGTCAAGGCGATGGCGGACAAGCCGATTGTGCTTGCACTCGCCAACCCGATTCCGGAAATGCTGCCGGAAGAAGTGATGGCTGTAAGAAGTGACGCAATTATCGCTACCGGTCGGTCGGACTACCCGAACCAGGTCAATAACGTGCTGTGCTTTCCGTATATTTTCCGCGGTGCGCTCGACTGCGGTGCGACAACAATTACACGCGAGATGGAAATTGCCTCAGTCCATGCGATTGCCGAGCTCGCCCAAGCCGAGCAATCCGATATTGTTGCAACGACGTACGGTATCAACAATCTGACGTTCGGTCCGGAATACCTGATTCCCAAACCGTTCGATCCACGTCTGATGATTAAGATTGCGCCCGCGGTTGCCAAGGCCGCCGAGGCCTCCGGCGTGGCTGCCCGTCCGATAACGGATATGCAAGCCTATGAAGATCGCCTGCAGCAATTTGTTTATCACAGCGGTACGTTCATGAAGCCGTTGTTCCAGATTGCCAAGTCGGCACCTGCAGCGCGCAAGCGCATTGTCTTTGCCGAAGGTGAAGAAGAACGCGTGCTGCGTGCGGTACAGGTAGTGGTGGATGAGAAATTGGCGAAGCCCATTTTGATCGGACGTCCTGCTGTGCTGCTGCAGCGGATTGAAAAATTCGGTTTGCGATTGAAGCTCGACATCGATTTTGAAGTGATCAATCCTGAGTTTGACGAGCGCTATCGCGACTACTGGCAAACCTTCCTGGCGATGACGTCGCGCAACGGCGTTACCGAGCAGTGGGCCAAGCTGGAAATGCGTCGTCGCCATACGCTGATCGGTGCGATGACTATCCACAAGAACAATGCCGATGGCATGATCTGCGGCACGTTCGGTACGACGGCGTTGCATTTACATTACATTGATCTGGTACTCGGCAAGCGCGAAGGCGTCAACGTGTATGCAGCGATGAATGCATTGATTCTGCCGGATCGGCAATTGATGATCGTTGACACCCACGTTAATGAAAATCCATCCGCGGAACAACTCGCTGAGATCACCGTCATGGCGGCAGACGAAATGCGTCGCTTTGGATTGTCGCCACGTGCGGCCTTGTTGTCGCATTCGAATTTTGGATCAAGCAACAGCGAGTCGGCGAAAAAAATGCGAGCCGCCCTTGCGCTTGTGCAAAAGGCTGCGCCTGATCTCGAAGTCGACGGTGAGATGCATGGCGACGTCGCACTCGAATCGGCACTGCTGAAACAAATGATGCCGGACTCACCGCTCAAGGGCGATGCCAATCTTTTGGTGATGCCGAATATGGACACCGCCAATATCGCTTATAACTTGATGAAGGTCACAGCAGGCAACGGCGTCGCAGTTGGTCCGATTTTGCTTGGTTGCGCAAAGCCAGTCCATATCCTGACGCCTTCGGCAACGGTGCGTCGGATTGTTAATATGACGGCGTTGTGTGTCGTGGATGCGATCGCGCAACGCTAAATGATCGCGTATTCGATAACAACCGCTTGCCTCGGCAAGCGGTTTTTTTTTGCTGCGCAGGGTACGGACGATCTAATCCTGCATCCGGCCAGTTGGTTTTTTTGTCTGACATCAAGCGCGCAGCGTTCTACGTATTTTCCGCATTATGCGAATACTCCCCGGGCATACGATTGCCAATCCATCTGATATATCAGGATATTGACCGCGATCAAGGAATTTAGTATTTCGTTCTTCCACACTTGCGCGGTACTCAAAAAGCGCCTTTCTTCAGAGGCGTTGATGGCCGGTAGACACAAACTTGACGCTTGCGCCAAGCGACGCGAAAACAGGCTGCCAAGCGGGTTGTAGATGAGATGTTTATTGCACTAATTAAAAATTTCTACAAGAAATGAAGGAGACAAAGATGACAAGTTCTATGGCGAACACTTCGCCACCAACTGCTGCTGGTACAGAGAAGCCTAAAAACAGATGGATTCAATTGATTCTAGGAATTCTTTGCATGGCGCTCGTCGCCAACCTGCAATATGCCTGGACATTGTTCGTCAGTCCGATGGAAGCCAAGCAACACTGGGGTTTGCCGGCGATTCAATTATCTTTCTCAATTTTTATTCTGGTTGAAACCTGGCTCGTCCCTGTTGAAGGCTGGCTGGTCGACAAATTTGGTCCACGTCCGGTGATTTTGCTGGGCGGCGTACTGGCGGCGGTTGGCTGGGTTATGGATTCGTTTGCGACCACCTTGCCGGAGCTGTATGTAGCAGCAGTAGTTGCTGGTATCGGTGCTGGTTGCGTCTACGGTACTTGCGTAGGTAATGCGTTGAAATGGTTTCCGGACAAGCGCGGTCTGGCTGCCGGTTTGACAGCTGCAGGCTTCGGTGCCGGTGCCGCTGTCACGGTGATTCCAATTGCCAACATGATCAAGACCTCTGGTTATCAGCAAGCGTTTTTGTATTTTGGTATTTTTCAGGGCGTCTGCATCTGCATCATGGCGCTTTTCATGGTGCGACCTAAACCGCCAGCCGGCGTCAAGATCGCCGCGCGTATTGTGATGACGAAAGTCGATTACACCAGTGGGCAGATGATGCGCACCCCCGTGTTCTGGCTGATCTATGTGTTATTTGTTGCAGTCGCGGCCGGTGGTTTGATGGCAACAGCGCAACTTGGTCCGATTGCCAAAGATTACGGTTTCGCCAAGCTGCCGGTCTCCTTGCTCGGTATCACTCTTCCGTTGCTGACCATGGCTTTGTCGATCGACAGTCTTGCCAATGGATTTACGCGACCACTGTGCGGCTTTATTTCGGACCGAATCGGCCGTGAAAACACGATGATGATTGTGTTCATTGGTGAGGGTCTGTCGATGCTTGGCATGTTGCGCTTCGGTCATGATCCTATTGCATTCATGGTCTTTGCAGCCTGCATCTTCCTGTTTTGGGGTGAAATTTTCTCGATCTTCCCAGCAATCTGTGCGGATACGTTTGGCACCAAATATGCCGCTGCCAATGCAGGAACGCTTTACACCGCCAAAGGAACGGCGTCGTTGATCGTACCGCTGACATCCGTGTTTGTGGTGGCAGGAAACTGGGATCGCGTCTTCATCATCGCCGCAGTCATGTCCATCATGGCCGGCCTGCTGGCGAAGTTCGTACTGCAGCCGATGCGCCAGAAAACTATTGATGGGTCCGAGGCGATGGCCGCAGCGCGTGATTTCAAGATGAATTCGGCAGCTAAAGCGCCGATGTAAGAGTCGATGAAAGAGTCGATTTGGAGCCAGGCCCCGAATCGGCAGCAACGTTTGTTTTAACTGAAAGCAAAAACCGGCTCCGCTGACCTTGCGTCTTGATGCCGGTTTTTTTACGCGCGAAACCTGTTAAAAGCAAGACAAGAACGGATGATGCATTGCATCATTGAAGTTCCGAACAGCGGCGTTCTGTGGAATAATAAACGTGTGGCTTCAGGTTGCTTGCTAGTGATTGTCTTCCAATACTTCGCGATCGCAGTACACCATACGATTTACCTTACCCAATGAAAGTCTGCACTCAATGAAGCAATCCTGGGCTCGCCTCCGCCATCAAGGCAACACGCATTTTGGCGTTATCGAGGGCGATCAGATTCGACTGTACGACGGTGATATGTTTGCCGGCCCCCGCGCCACGGAAAAGTGTCTGCCTCTTGCCGACGTTAAATTGCTTATGCCAGTGATGCCGACTAAAGTCATCGCCATGTGGAATAACTTCCGTGCGCTTGGGCAGAAATTGAATCTCGCCATTCCTCCCGAGCCGCTGTACTTTTTAAAGACACCGAATTCGTATCTTGATCCTGACGAAATTATCCGCAAACCAAATTGCGATGGCAAGATCGTGTTCGAAGGTGAACTGGCGATTATTATCGGCAAGCAATGCAAGGAAGTATCCGAAGCACACGCGCTTGATTATGTATTTGGTTACAGCTGCGCCAATGATGTGACGCATGCTGACATTCTTTATCGTGACGCGACGTTTGCGCAGTGGGTGCGCGCCAAGGGATTCGATACCTTCTGTCCGATTGGCCCGGTCATCACCACCGGGCTTGATCCCGCGACGCTGGTGGTCAAGACGACGCTCAACGGTGACGTGCGCCAGCAATATCCGGTGTCAGACATGCTGTGCTCCGTGCCGCAACTGGTCAGCAAGCTATCGGC
>JAYTZV010000239.1:0-3938 GCA_043741695.1 Burkholderiales bacterium | reverse complement strand
CAGTCATGAAGATGACAGGAATTCGGCTGACCCCCGGCAACGTGCGAATGCGACGGCAAGTTTCGAAACCGTCCATGCCGGGCATGACTGCATCGAGCAGGATCAGGTCTGGCGTCACATAGCCGAGTCGTTCAAGTGCACCAGCACCGTCGGTTGCGACCAGCACCATATAGCCGGCGTCGTCGAGCGCATCCGACAATACCGACAAATTATCGGGCACATCGTCGACGATCAGAATCATGCGTTTTTCAGACGTTGTCGGCAGCATGGTGCAGGCTTTCTTTGAGTCGAGTGGCGAAGGCGTTCAGGTGAAACTGTTTGACCAGTTCACGCAGTTCGGTTGTGAATGCAAGGCAGGCGGGATCGCGCTGGTCTATGTCGGCAAGCTTGTCAAGAATGCCTTTGACATAGCCAATTGCGCCCAGCTCAAGTAATGCAGTCAAATCGTCCATTGCCGGAATACGGGATGCGCCAGCGAGGTCCGGCGTTGGTATGGGCGACTCGGTAATCCATTCGAGGTGCAGATGGTGTTTGATTTTTGCCAGTAGTTCCGGTAGCGACACTGGCTTGACAATGAAGCCGTCATGACAAGGAAACCCGGCTTGACCGGCGGCCATGTCGAATGCGTTGGCCGACACAATCAGAATCGGCAGCGTCATTTCACCCATGTCGCGGATTGCCCGGCTCACGGCCCAGCCGTCCATGACTGGCATGGCAATGTCGAGCAAGACCAGATCGGGTCGCTCAGCGGTAATGGCGGCAAGACAGGCGGTGCCGCTATCTGCTTCTGCGACGATGAAACCAAGTGGCGCCAGCATGTCGGCCAGAATGCGCCGCTGCGAACTCTGATCATCGACCAGCAATACCCGCTGTCTACGACCCGTGTAGCCCGATAGCGGGCCAACAAGTTGCAGCCTCGGACGCGGTGAACGCACCTCCGGCAGATACACTTTTAGCTCGAACGTGCTGCCGCTACCAAGCGCACTTTTGACCGACAGTTCGCCACCCATGATGTGCGCCAGCATGCTGCTGATGGTCAGCCCGAGACCGGTACCAGTTTCCTGTCGCAAATCAGCGCTCACGCTACGCTCGAACGGCAGAAAAATTCGCTCAGCATCGGCAGCGGAAATGCCGATGCCGGTATCTTCAATAGCGAAAATGGCGATCTCGTGCACGTAACGCAATCGCATCGTGACCGATCCGATATCGGTGAACTTGACCGCATTGGCCAGCAGATTGATCAGAATCTGTCGCAGCCTTTTGTGATCGGCGCGCACCACATCCGGCAGCCGGCCAGTCGGCATGAACTGAAAACGCAAGCCCTTGCCTGCGGCCAGCGGCGCAAACATTTGTACGATCTGCTCCAGAAAATCTGCCAGCGCCAGTTCGTCTGTCTCCAGTCGCATTTTGCCCGCTTCGATCTTCGCGATATCCAGCAAGCCATCGATCAGGCTCAGCAGATGATTGCCACTGCGATGAATCACATCGATGGCTTCCTTGCGCCCGACTGGAATCGATTTATCAAACTGAAGAATTTGCGCGTAGCCGAGAATGCTGTTGAGCGGTGTGCGTAATTCATGGCTCATGCCCGTAACAAAACGGCTCTTCGCCAGATTGGCACTTTCGGCGGCTTCCTTGGCCCGCTGCAGTTGCGCATCGGTGATTTGATGGGCCTCGATTTCCTGCATCAGCAGCTGGGTTTGCCGGTCGGACTCTTCCTGCGCGACGTGACGACTGTCGTTGGTCAGCACGACCCACCACAAGCCAATGCCGCCCAATAACAGCAGCGTACAAAACAGTTTCAAAAATATACTTTGGAGTGAAGTCGGTGCCGGTAACGGCAGTTGCGAGGTCCCCACCCATAGCGCACTCACCTCCTGGTAGTACAGCAGCCATAGCAACAATGCCAGCGCGGCGGTCATCAAACCGAGTAGTACCAGATAGTGGCCGAGCCGCGTGTGCAGCGTCATTGCCACGCGCTGCGGCAACAGCGAACGCAGGATACTCATGACTTGATCTGGCAGCCGCGCCGAGGTTTTGCAGCGATCGTGACAGCGCACATCGAGCGAGCAGCACAGCGAACAGATCGCCCCTTGATAGGCTGGACAGTGCGCCATATCTTCGGACTCGAACGTGTTTTCGCAGACGACGCAGCAGCGGGTTTTGATGACGTGGTCATGCAGCGTATCAGCGCGTGCCAGGTAGTAGCGTCCACGCGTGGCAACAGCAATCAGCGGCGCGATCACTAACGCACTGCCAAGCGCGATAAAAGGTGCCAAGGCGCGCGCCTCAGCGCCAAAAAATCCGGATAACGCCACTGCCGACACCGTCGTGGCGCCGAGCATCGCGCCGACGCCAACGGGATTGATGTCATACAAATGTGCCCGCTTGAATTCAATGTGCGCCGGGCTGAGTCCTAATGGTTTGTTGATGACCAGATCTGCCACCACCGCACCAATCCACGAAATCGCCACCAGCGAATACAGGCCCAGCACATGCTCCAGCGCCTTGAAGACGCCCAGCTCCATTAAAAAGACGGCAATCAATACATTGAACACCAGCCAGACTACACGCCCGGGATGGCTGTGGGTCAGCCGCGAGAAAAAATTCGACCAGGCCAACGACCCGGCATATGCATTTGTCACATTGATCTTGATCTGCGAGACAATCACGAACAAGGTCACTGCACCCAGCACCCAGCGCGGATCGGAAAACACATACGCAAATCCGATCAGATACATCTGGGTCGGCTCGATCGCCTTATCGAGCGGAATCTCATGCTGGATCGCGAGAAATGCGAGCAGTGCTCCGCCCAACATTTTGAGCACGCCGACGAACACCCAGCCAGGTCCCGCGAGTATTAATGCCGACCACCAGCGCACCTGGTTCTCCGGCGTTTTCTCGGGCATGAAACGCAAAAAATCCACTTGCTCACCGATCTGCGCCACCAACGAAAATACCACTGCGGCCGCCGCGCCAAACAGCGCGAGATTGAAGCTGCTGCCTTCTTCAGAACGTCCGGTGAAGCTCAGCATATTGGTTAATGCATCCGGCTCTTTGTACAGCACGCAAACATACGGTAGTACCAGCAACACAATCCAGATCGGCTGTGTCCACAATTGCAGGCGGCTGATCCAAGTGATGCCGTACATCACCAGCGGAATAATCACGACCGAGCAGGCGATGTAACTGAGTACGAGCGGCAGGCCAAAATACAGCTCGACCGCCTGCGCCATGATGGACGCCTCGATCGCAAAAAAAATGAAAGTAAATGAGGCGTAAATCAGCGACGTAATGGTCGAGCCGATATAGCCAAACCCAGCGCCGCGAGTGAGTAAATCCATATCGACGCCGTATTTGGCGGCGTAATAACTGATCGGCAGACCGGTTAGAAATATCAGCGCAGACACACACAAAATCGCCCAGAACGCGTTCGAAAATCCATAGCTCAGAGTGATCGCACCGCCAATTGCTTCGAGCGCCAGAAACGAAACTGCACCCATCGCGGTATTGGCCAGACTGAATTCGGACCACTTGCGAAACGCGCGCGGCGTGAATCGCAGCGCATAGTCTTCCAGAGTTTCGTTGGCGACCCAGGTGTTGTAGTCGCGACGAATCTTGATGATGCGTTGTGGCGCGGCCGTGTTCACGACAGTCTCCGAACTCTGGCTGGCAAAGATGGTTTGGTTGAGATCACCTGTAAAGCCTAAGCAAAATTCAAACCACTAGAGTTTGATACGTATAGATGATTTTCGGAACGTAAATGCTGCGACTGCACCTACGTCATTTGACGTACGGAATGCGTGATGCAACACCGCGCAATAGCAGCAACGTGGTGTGTGAACACACGGCGTTCCTCCATGATGCGACAGCGCACCGCGATGACGCATACCGCACCTAGTCGTGTTCAGCATATCGATTTGCGCAAAGCCGGCTTA
>JAYTZV010000238.1:0-3951 GCA_043741695.1 Burkholderiales bacterium | reverse complement strand
GTGCGACCACGCAGGCACCGGTGAGAGTCGCGATGTCGACGACTGCGGCTGGCTTGAAACGCTCGGCATAAGTCAGTGCATCGCACAACACCAAACGGCCCTCGGCATCGGTATTCAAAATCTCGATGGTCTGTCCGGACATCGAAGTGACGATGTCGCCGGGACGCGTCGCCGTGCCCGATGGCATGTTCTCGCAAGTAGCGATCACGCCAATGACGTTGAGCTTGAGTTTTTGTTCGGCAATGGCGCGGAAGGTGCCCAGCACTGACCCGGCACCGCTCATGTCGTACTTCATTTCATCCATGCCAGCACCCGGCTTCAACGAAATGCCGCCGGTATCAAAGGTAATTCCTTTGCCGACCAGCACCACCGGCGCATCCTTGGCTTTACCGCCCATATATTTCAAGACGATAAATTTCGGTGGCTCGTCGCTACCGTTGGCAACCGACAAGAGGCTGCCCATTTTTAGCGCCTGCATTTGTTTGCGATCGAGAATTTCGATACCGAGCTTGAATTCTTTGGCGAGTTTTTTTGCGGTGTTGGCAATATGCGTTGGCGTGCAAATATTGGCCGGTAAATTGCCTAGATCTTTGGTTAATTGCATGCCGTGGGCCAGTGCGACGCTGTGGGCGATCGCGGTTTTTGCCGCATCACTTTGTGTGCCTGTCACCACAAAAGCGATTTTCTTGACGCCGTGTGTCGCCGCCTCAGGCTTGCTTTTCAATTCATCGAAACGGTACGCTTGCTGGCAGACTGCCTGCACCGCAGTGTTGATAGCCCAGCTGATCGACGCATCCTTGACGCTGTCGATTGGCAGTGCGATCAGGGCATCGCTCGCACCGATGTTGGCGAAGCTGGCAGCGACTGCACGCAAGGCACTACTGAATTCTTTTTGTGCCACTGAGGTTTTGGTGCCCTCTGTATTTTCTTTACCGAGTCCAACCAACAGAACACGCTCTGCGTTGATACCAGCCACGCCGCGCAACAACAAAGTGCTACCGGCCTTGCCGCTGATGTCGCCGGATTTAACCGCTGCGCTCAGTGCGCCGCTGGAATCGAGCAGGCGGGCTGCTGCCGATAACTGTTTGCCCTCAAATACGCCGACTGCGATGCAACCGGTTTTGGCGGTGCTAAGTGTGCTTTTGGCGTCGAATGTTTTTATGCTAAAGTCCATCGGTTTTCTCCTATTTGCTTGCCGCAATTATAGCCTCCATGATTTTCCAGCGCGCGCTTCGACGCGAATTGTTCAGCACTGCCGGCGCCGTCTTCACTACGCTTTTTTCCATCACAATTACCGTCATGTTGATCAAGATTCTTGGTCAGGCTGCGGGTGGCAAGGTTGCGTCTGAAGATGTGATTGCACTAATCGGATTCGCGGCGTTGAATTACTTGCCGGTAATCCTGATTTTGACAACCTTCATTTCGGTCTTGATGGTGGTCACACGTAACTATCGCGATTCCGAAATGGTGGTGTGGTTCACTTGCGGCATTAGCCTCACGCGTTGGGTGCCGGCGGTGTTGTCGTTCGGCTTGCCGATCGTGATACTCACTGCGTTGCTCAGTTTTTATGTGACACCGTGGGCCAACCGGTTGAGCGCCGAGTACCGCGAGCGATTTGAAAAACGCGCTGACATCGCCAAAGTCTCGCCCGGCAAATTTCAGGAATCCGCCGCGGCCGACCGCATCTTCTTTGTTGAAGGCATCGCTGGCGATGCAACTAACGTACGCAATGTGTTCGTCAATACGCTGCGCAATGGCAAAAACAGTATTGTGGTGGCAAAAGAAGGCCGTATCACCACCGATCCCAATGGCGATAAATTCCTGGTGATGTCGAAAGGGCGCCGCTACGAGAGCACGCTCGATGCCACCGACTTTCAGTTAATGGAATTCGCGCGCTACGGCGTGCTGGTATCGAACGGTTCGCCGTCGGTGCAGAGTGATAAATCGGCGCGTTCGATGAGTACCGCCGAACTGCTCGCGAGCCCGGATAATTTTGGCCGGGGTGAGTTGTTGTGGCGCGTGGCATTGCCGTTCATGTGTCTGCTACTGATGCTGGTGGCGATTCCGCTCGGCTTCGTCAATCCGCGCGGTGGGCGCTCGGCAAATCTGATCATTGCGCTGCTGCTGTTTGTTTTTTACAGCAACATGGTTAGCTTGTTTCAGGCAGCGGTGGTGCAGAGCCGTTTGTCCCTGATGCAAGCGTGGTGGCCGATGCATGTGCTGACAGCGCTTGCGGCAGTGGCGATGTTCTGGTGGCGGCTGCAAATCCATAGTTCGTTTCATCCTGCTGCCTGGTGGCACGCGGCGTCGCGCCGTATGGCTTTAACCCGAGGTGCGAAATGACCGTATTGCAGCGCTACTTCGGTAAGGAAATATTGCGGGCAGTGCTGTTTGTGCTGATCGCTTTCCTGGCACTCTTCGCATTCTTTGATTTGATCAACGAGCTACCATCGGTCGGTCGTAGCAGCTACAAAATCCAGCATGCGTTTTTGTATGTGCTGCTCGGCTTACCAGGGTACACCTACGAATTGATGCCGATTGCGGCATTGATCGGCACCATTTATGTGCTGGCACAGTTAGCGTCCAATTCCGAATTTACCATCATGCGGGTATCGAGTCTGTCGACCGTGCAGGCGGCAATGATGCTGGCAAAAACCGGCTTAATTTTTTTGTTAATGACGTTTGTGTTTGGTGAAGTGGTAGCGCCGCACAGTACCGAATTCGCCGAGCATCTGAAGCAGCAGGCACAGGGCGTGGTGGCGAAGGAATTTCGTTCCGGGCTATGGACTAAGGATGTGATCAAGGCAGACGACGGCAGCGGCACGCAAGTCGGCACGCGCTTCATGAACGTGCGCGAATTACGGCTAGACGGCAAGCTGATCGGCTTGAAACTGTATCAGTTCGATAGCGATCTGCGGCTCGAATCACTGATCATCGCTGACTCGGCGAGTTATCAGGGCAAGGGTAAATGGATACTTGACCAGGTCGCCGAAACCCGCTTTGCGTCGTCAGTATTCGCACTCGATACGCTGCCCGACGCCACCTCTGGCGTGACCACAACCAAGCGCGCCAGCATGCCGCTACTATCAGAAATTACACCGGACTTGTTATCGGTTACGGCCGCCGACCCCGACCGCATGTCGGCGCTGGATTTGTTGACCTACACCCGCCATCTTGCGGAAAACAAGCAGGTCACGCAGCGTTACGACATCGCCTTCTGGAAAAAAATTATCTATCCGTTTGCGGTCTTTGTGATGATGGCGCTGGCGTTACCTTTCGCGTATCTGCATGCGCGCAGCGGTGGTGTCAGCCTGAAAATTTTTATCGGCATCATGATCGGTGTGAGCTTCAAATTGATTAACAGCCTGTTTTCCCATGTCGGCCTGCTTAATACCTGGCCACCGCTGGCAACGGCGGTTGCGCCAAGCATGTTATTTTTGACGGCTGCTCTGGCGGGCTTATGGTGGGTGGAGCGACATTGACGAACAGCGCAACCACCTGCATTCACGCGACGCCATTACACCCTAACGAAGGCAATTTATGTCAGCAAAAGCATTGATCCTGTTTGCGCACGGCGCACGTGACCCACGCTGGAAGGCACCGTTTCAGCGACTGCAGGAGTTGTCCAGCGCGGCCTTGCCGCAGGCAAATGTGCGGCTCGCATTTCTTGAATTGATGACGCCACAATTACCGGAGACGGTTGCGGAACTGGTCGCCGAGGGATGCGCCGAGGTCACGATCGTGCCGGTTTTTCTCGGGCAGGGCGGACATGTATTGCGTGATCTGCCGATGTTGATCGACGAGTTGCGGACGCACTATCCGGCACTTGGCATTACCGTAGCAGCGGCGGTTGGCGAGAGCCCGGACGTGTTGCAGGCAATAGCCGGGTATTGCGTGGCGAGTATTGGTTAATTTTCATTGCCAGTACCTTGCGCCAGCACTGAGCGCGCC
>JAYTZV010000237.1:0-1255 GCA_043741695.1 Burkholderiales bacterium | reverse complement strand
TGCTCGCTGCCGGGCACAAACAATGGTGTGGCATTGCGCGCGAGGCAGCGCAGGCCTTTGCGATCGGTTATCAAATTGCGGACGACCTCGACGACCTCGACAAGGATGCAGGATCCGAGGTCAAGGCATCCGCGCTGAATGTAGTGTGGCTGTTGCGCCAGCCGTTCAGCGTTGACAGCGGCATCCTTGCCGGGCGGGTGAAGCTTCGCGCAACGAGCGGCACCTTGACTACGCCCGCCGATGTCGATGCATACTGCATTGCGTTGGCGCGCCAGCATCTTGCACTTGCCGAAGACCGCGCTGACGCTTTACCGCAGCAGTGCGGGTCGATGCTGGCGCAGCTCTCGGTGCAACTACGTGAACGCTTGCAAGTGGAGTCACTGGCAGATTGATGGATAATTTTGATGAGTAGTACTTTGCAGCCGCACGCAATCGTCATTGGTGCAGGTTTTGGCGGCATCGCTGCGGCATTGCGACTACGCGCTAAACACTATCGGGTCACGGTGATCGACCGCTGTCCGGCCATTGGTGGTCGGGCCCAGATTTTCGAGCGTGATGGCTTCCGCCACGACGCAGGGCCTACTGTCATCACGGCACCATTCTTGTTCGACGAATTGTTCGCGCTGTTCGGCGAACAGTTTTCGGACCACGTTTCTCTTGTGCCAATGAAGCCGTGGTACCGGTTCCGTTTTGCCGATGGTGACACCTTCGATTACGGCGGTACGCTCGAAGAAACGCTGGCTGAAATCGCCCGCATCGAACCGCGTGATTGTGACGGTTATCTGAAGCTTCTGGCGCATTCACGGCGCATTTTCGATGTCGGTTTTACTGAGTTATCTGCTGTGCCATTCAATCGTTTCGGGACGATGGTGCGACAGATACCGCGCTTGCTTGGCTTGCAAAGCTACAAGACAGTGTGGGGGCTGGTGTCGTCGTATTTATCGCACCCAAAATTGCGCCAGGCGTTTTCGATTCAGCCACTGCTCGTGGGTGGCAACCCGTTCGATACCACCAGCATCTATGGTTTGATCCATTTCCTGGAACGGGCTTACGGCGTGCACTTTGCGATGGGCGGCACTGGTGCGATTACCAAGGCACTGGGCGAGCTAATGGCGCGTCAGGGCATCAACGTCATGCTCGACACCACCATCGATTCGCTGGTCGTGCGCGACCAACGTGCTGTTGGCGTAACGCTCGCCGATGGCGCGTCGATCAATGCCGATCTGGTGGTATCAAATGCCGACCCAACCCATCT